>VGIE01000016.1 GCA_016867955.1 Betaproteobacteria bacterium | reverse complement strand
GCCTCCGGCGATGCCAGGCGGGCGGTCAATGATTCACCCTCCCCCGCCTGCAACGACACGATCTCGATTTCCGCGCGCAAGGGCTGACCGAGGGAAGACAGAACGGTCAGCTTTCCAAGACCCGCGGAATGGGAAACCAACGAAAAAAGTGACGAGCCGGTGACCAGAAGGGCCAGCAGAACGGTTTTGCAGGTGATCTTACCCAAGCTGCCACCTTAAGGCGTTGAAGCGGAAAAAAAAAATACCATCATGAGGTTAGCCTTGCAAGCTTATGTTTCGTTTCGTAATATCCGTTAAGTCTTTCATTTTCGTCGGGTTTTTCCTTGCGACCGTCAGACCGATGCGTTAGTCGGAAAAGAGCTCCGCGAACCAGCGAAATACGACGCTACGCAGCGTGAGGTAGCAATTCCGGCTCATCGGAACGACTCGCCGACAGCAAGCTGCCGGCGCGGACCGGCAGTTGATGGCACCACGGACCTGCTCGCTCGTTTCAGGCGCCCAGGAGGATTCGCAGCATCCGGCGCAGCGGCTCGGCCGCGCCCCACAACAACTGATCGCCGACAGTGAACGCGCTCAGGTACTGGCCGCCCATTGACAGCTTGCGCAGGCGTCCGATGGGCACATTCAGCGTACCTGTCACCGCAGCGGGAGTGAGTCCGGCCAACGTGGCTTCGCGCGTGTTGGGGACGACCCTGACCCAGGGGTTGGCCGCAGCGAGCAGGCCTTCGATCTCGGCGACTGGCAGGTCGCGCGATAGCTTAACAGTCAGCGCCTGGCTGTGGCAGCGCATCGCGCCGACGCGCACGCATAGCCCGTCGATGGGGATTGACTGCGCCTCCCGGCCGAGAATCTTGTTGCCTTCAGCCTGCCCCTTCCACTCCTCACGACTCTGGCCGTTGCCAAGATCCCTGTCGATCCACGGGATGAGACTGCCGGCCAGGGGCACCCCGGAGTGCGCGGTCGGATTGCGCTCGGAACGGATCGCGTCGGTCACGGTGCGGTCGATCTGAAGGATGGCAGATGCCGGGTCCTTGAGCATGCCTTCGACAGCGGCATGGGCGAATCCCATCTGCCGGACGAGTTCGCGCATGTTCTCGGCGCCCGCGCCGGAAGCCGCCTGATAGGTCATGGCGGTCATCCATTCAACCAGACCCTCGCGGAACAGCCCGTGCATGGCGAGCAGCATCAGGCTGACGGTGCAGTTTCCGCCGATAAAGTCCTTGGCACCACGACGGATCCCGTCCTCGATGTCCGACAGGTTGATCGGGTCGAGGATGATGACAGCATCCTTGTGCATGCGCAGAGTGCTGGCCGCATCGATCCAGTAACCCTGCCAGCCCGCCGCGCGCAGCTTGCCGTGCATCTCGGTCGTGTAGTCGCCACCCTGGCAGGTGACGATAGCGTCCATGCGGCGCAAGTCGGCAATGTCCCGTGCATCCTTGAGCGGCGTAGCCTCCTTGCCGATGAACGGGCCCATTGCACCGACCTGCGAAGTGGAGAAGAACGCCGGCTCAAGCAGCGCAAAGTCCTGCTCCGCATGCATGCGTTGCATGAGCACAGAACCCACCATGCCTCTCCAGCCTACGAACCCGACTTTCTTCATCATCTTCTTCCAAGTCACACGATCTGGAGGCCTGCTCCGGAAACGTCGGCCCGAAATCCGTGGATGACCAGACGCCTAGTCAAGACAAACATTTTACCGCACCGCAGCAAAATTTGACGACTTTTTGCGCCTTTTGCGTAGCGCCGGCCTCAGGCTCGCAACGCAGCAAGCACGGCGTCACCCATGGCGGATGTTCCGACCGTCTGCCTGCCGTCCTGGCTGATGTCCGCGCAACGCAGGCCTTGGGCCAGCACCTTGCGCACCGCCGCCTCGATGCGATCGGCCGCGGCATCCTGATTGAGCGAATAGCGCAGCATCATCGCCGCCGAAAGGATGGTGGCCAGCGGATTGGCTACACCCTTGCCCGCGATATCCGGCGCAGAGCCATGAATCGGTTCGTAGAGTCCCTTGCCGTTTTCATCCAGCGCCGCTGACGGCAGCATCCCGATCGAGCCAGTCAGCATCGACGCCTCGTCGGACAGGATGTCGCCGAAAAGGTTGCCGGTGACGATGACATCGAACTGCCCGGGGTTGCGGATCAGCTGCATGGCCGCGTTGTCGACATACATGTGCGACAACTCGATCTGGGGATATTCCCTGGCGACCTCGACAACCACGTCGCGCCAGAACTGCGAGGTCTCCAGCACATTGGCCTTGTCCACGGAGCACAGCTTGCGGCCACGCTTCATCGCCGCGCGGAAGCCGGCGTGCGCAATGCGTCGCACTTCGGACTCCGTGTAACGCATGGTGTCGTAGCCCTCGCGCTCGCCGCCCTCGAGCGTGCGCACGCCGCGCGGCTGGCCGAAATACACATCGCCAGTGAGTTCGCGCAGGATCAGCAGGTCAAGCCCCGCCACCACGTCCGCGCGAATCGTCGAAGCATCGGCCAGTTCGGCATAGACGATGGCCGGCCGCAGGTTGGCGAACAGGCCGAGTTCCTTGCGCAGGCCGAGAATGGCCTGCTCCGGGCGCTTGGCGCGCGGCAACGTGTCGTACTGCGGACCGCCGACGGCACCAAACATCAGCGCATCGGCCGCGCGCGCGAGCCTCAGGGTCGCCGCGGGCAGCGGCTCTCCCACGATGTCATAGGCCGCACCGCCAACGAGACCATGCTCGAACTCCAGATCGAGATCCAGCGCCTTCAATACCTTCAGGGCCTCGGCCATGATCTCGGGCCCGATGCCGTCACCGGGAAGAACAGCGATTTTCATACGCATGCTCGATCGAAAGTTGACGGGGTGGCTGGCGCCGCGATGCCGGCGCCGGTCTCATGTGCGAAAGGGGGGCTGCCGCCTAGAACAGCCAGGGCTGCTCGGCGCGGCGGCGTTCCTCGAAGGCCTTGATCTTGTCAGCGTGACGCAGCGACAGCCCAATGTCGTCCAGGCCGTTGAGCAGGCAATACTTGCGGAAGGCATCCAGCTCGAAGCGGTAGCGCCTGCTGCCGTCCGCATAGGCCACGGACTGCTCGCCCAGGTCGATCAGCAGGCGAAAGCCCGGGAAGGCCGCCGCATCATGGAACAACTGGTCCACCTCGGACGCCTTCAGCACGATTGGCAGGAGGCCGTTCTGGTAGCAGTTGTTGAAGAAGATGTCGGCGTAGGACGGGGCGATGATGGCGCGGAACCCGTAGTCGTGCAGTGCCCACGGCGCGTGCTCGCGGGAACTGCCGCAGCCGAAGTTCTCGCGCGCGAGCAGCACCGTCGCGCCGCGATACAGCGGCTTGTTCAAGACGAAATCCGGGTTCACCGGCCGGCCCTCGTTTGACTTGTTCGGCTGGCCCTCGTCCAGGTATCGCCAGGCGTCGAACAGGTTGGGGCCGAAGCCGGAACGCTTGATCGACTTCAGAAACTGCTTGGGAATGATGGCATCGGTGTCGACATTCGCCCGGTCGAGCGGCAATACGAGCCCGTTATGTACGATGAATTTCTCCATGGTCAGATATCTCCCGAACAGGCCGCGCCGGCCAGCGTAGCGGCGCGGTCGGTCCCACCTTTTCGATTGAGCGGCAATACGAGCCCGTCGTGTACGGTGAACTTTTCCATTGTCAGGTCTTCCTTTCAGCAGTCCGTACAATCCTGCGAAGCAACCCGGTCGTTTCAACTAGAGCGCCTGTAAGAACAGCCGTTAGGCGTCCTGACCTGGGGAAGTGCGAGGGTTGGTTTCCCCCCGCGCCGCCGGCCACCCTCAGCGCCACTGGCGAACGTCGACGAAGTGGCCGGCAATGCCGGCTGCCGCGGCCATTTCCGGGCTCACCAGGTGCGTGCGGCCGCCGGTGCCCTGTCGCCCCTCGAAATTGCGGTTGGAAGTCGACGCACAGCGCTCGCCCGGCTCGAGCCGGTCGGCGTTCATGGCCAGACACATCGAGCAGCCGGGCTCGCGCCATTCGAATCCAGCATCGGTGAATATGCGGTCCAGGCCCTCCTTCTCTGCCTGGACCTTCACCGGCCCTGACCCCGGCACCACCAAGGCCAGCTTCACGTTCGCGGCCTTGCGCCTCCCCTTGACCACGGCAGCAGCCGCGCGCAGGTCCTCGATGCGCGAGTTGGTGCAGGAGCCGATGAAGACCTTGTCGATCATGATGTCGCTGATCGGCGTGTTGGGCTTCAACCCCATATAGGCCAACGCGCGCTCCATGCCCTCGCGCCGCACGGCATCCTTCACCTTGTCGGGATCCGGTACCCGATCCTCGATGGTCAGCACCATTTCGGGCGACGTTCCCCAGGTGACCTGCGGCTTCACCTCTGCCGCGCTGAACTGCACCTGGCGGTCGAACAAAGCGCCCGCATCGCTGACCAGCGTGCGCCAGTAGGCCACCGCTCGGTCCCACTGTTCGCCCTTCGGCGCGTAGGGGCGGCCCTTCAGGTAATTGATCGTGGTCTCGTCGACGGCCACCATCCCGGCGCGTGCGCCGGCCTCGATCGACATGTTGCACAGGGTCATGCGGCCTTCCATGGAAAGCGCGCGGACGGCGCTGCCGGCAAACTCGATGGCGTAGCCCGCGCCACCCGCAGTGCCGATCCTGCCGATGACGGCCAGCGCCAGATCCTTGGCGGTCACGCCGCGCGGGATCGCTCCCTCGATGTCGATGCGCAGGTTCTTCGCCTTCTTCGACAACAGCGTCTGCGTGGCCAGAACATGCTCCACCTCGCTGGTTCCGATGCCGTGCGCCAGGCACGCGAATGCGCCGTGGGTGCTGGTGTGCGAATCTCCACACACTACAGTCATGCCCGGCAGCGTTACGCCATTCTCCGGGCCGATGACGTGCACGATGCCCTGGTTGCGGTGGCGGAACGGGAAATAGACCTTGGCGCCGAACTCCTTGATGTTCGCGTCCAGTTGCTCAACCTGGGTGCGCGCAATTGGGTCCTTGATGCCCTGGTCCCAGTCGTTGGTCGGCGTGTTGTGGTCGGCCGTCGCCACCACCGAGCCCGCTCGCCACGGCTTGCGACCCGCCAGCTTGAGGCCTTCGTAGGCCTGCGGGCTGGTGACCTCGTGCACAAGATGGCGGTCGATGTAGAGCAGCGTCGTGCCATCGTCTTCGACGTGCACGGTGTGGCTGAGCCACAGCTTGTCGTATAGGGTTTGAGCACTCATGGGGAACTGGCCTGCAGGAGTGGTGGGCAGCGGATGCTGTCGCGCGGAGCTTGCATGGCGGCGCATTCACGTTCAATCGGCAAAATTATACTGGATCGAGATGCCCCTTCCGCCCGCCCCGTGCTATTGGGCGCACTGCGCCGACCCCGACGCGTGGCCGGCAACGCGGCCGCACGGTGCTAACATTGCGCCACGGCTGCGGGGCCGGGTGCCGTTTCTTGGGCGCGCTGCGCGTGTCCCCCTGCACACGGTTCCGCTGCGCAACGCCGGAGCGGGTTCCGAACCTCTACAGCTGCATCCCGCTCATGATCTGAACGCACTCTTCGAAATGCACCCTTTGAATGACAACCTTGGCTGAACCATTGCAGAGCCTCATCGCCCCGCGCAGCGTCTTCTTCCTCCTCTTCACCGTATCCGGCTTCGCCGGCCTCATCTACGAGTCGGTGTGGAGCCACTACCTCAAGCTGTTCCTCGGCCACGCGGCCTACGCGCAGACCCTGGTCCTGGTCCTGTTCATGGGCGGCATGGCCGTCGGCGCCTGGCTTTGCAGCCGGCTCTCCTCGCGCTGGCGCAACCTGCTGCGCGGCTACGCCGTGGCGGAGTTGCTGATCGGCATTGCCGCGCTGGTGTTCCACCCCCTGTTCGTGGCCACCACCGGGGTGGCCTACGACAGTCTGCTGCCGGGTGCGCATGCCGCAACCGGCAGCGAGGCCGTGACCGGTCTGCTCAAATGGGTGCTGGCCGGCCTGCTGATACTGCCGCAGTCGATCCTGCTCGGCATGACCTTCCCGCTGATGAGCGCGGGCATCATCCGCCGCCATCCGCGCGCGCCCGGCGAGACCCTCGCGCTGCTCTACTTCACCAACAGCCTGGGGGCGGCCCTCGGCGTCCTCGCCGGCGGCTTCATCCTCACCGACAAGCTGGGGCTTCCCGGCACCATGCAGGTGGCAGGCCTCATCAACCTCGCCCTCGCGCTCGGCGTCTGGTGGCTGGCGCCCGGACGCGATGACGCGAACACCATCAGGGCCGCAGGCGCATCGCCAGGCCGCGCCGCCGCGGAACACGCTTCCGACGGCGAGCATCCGCCGCATCAGGCTCCCGCGGTGACGGCGCCGTCGTACGGGCTCCTGCTCGCCATTGCGGCACTGACGGGCGCCGCCTCCTTTGTGTATGAAATCGGCTGGATTCGCATGCTGTCGCTCGTGCTCGGGGCGTCCACGCATTCGTTCGAACTGATGCTGTCGTCGTTCATCCTCGGCCTCGCCTGCGGCGGCCTGTGGATCCGCGGGCGCATCGATCGCATCGTCGACCCGGTGCGCTTCCTTGCGCTGGTGCAGGTGGCCATGGGGCTGCTGGCGCTGGGCACCCTGCCGCTGTATGGCGAAATGTTCCCGCTGATGCAGTCCGTGATGAAGGCGTTGGCCAAGACCGATTCCGGTTACCTCATGTACCTGATGTCCAGCCACGGCTTCGCGCTGGCCATCATGTTCCCGGCCACGTTCTGTACCGGCATGACGCTGCCGCTCATCACCTACACACTGCTTCGCAGCGGCCACGGCGAGAAGACCATCGGCGCGGTGTACGCCGCCAATACCCTGGGTTCAATTGCCGGGGTGATTGCCGCCGCCCACCTCGGCATGCCGCTGCTCGGGCTCAAGGGCCTGATCTCCGCCGGCGCAGCGCTCGATGTCGCTCTCGGCCTGGTGCTGCTATGGCGGCTGGGCCACGCCCTCGGTGCGCCGCACGCCGGGGAGCGCTCGTCTGGGCATGCCGCCGCGCGCCACCCTCGATTCGGCGTGCCGCTGGCCGCAACCCTGCTCAGCGCGACTGCGTTTGCCGGCGTGCTCTGGATCGTGCAGCTCGACGCGCATCGCATGGCCTCGGGAGTGTTCCGTCGCGGCGACCTCTACACCGAGAAGGACGCAAACCTCATCTACTACAAGGACGGCAAGACCACTTCCGTTGCCCTGATGGATTTCCAGGATGACCGCAGCCTGCGCACCAACGGCAAATCGGACGGCGCCATCAACATGGGCAGCGGGCCGATCGTCTCCGACGAGATCACCATGACGCTCACCGGCGCGCTGCCGCTGGCCTTCAGGCCGGAGACAACCGAGGCCGCCGTGATCGGCATCGGCACCGGGCTGACCACGCACACGCTGCTTGCCAACCCGGCGCTCCTGCGCGTGGACACCGTGGAGATCGAGCCCTACATGGCCGAGGCCTCGCGGCGCTTCGCCCCGTTCAACGCCAATGCCTATGCCGACCCACGAAGCAACATCGTGTTCGACGACGCGAAAACCTATTTTTCCACGCACAACCGCCGCTACGACTTGATCGTCTCGGAGCCCTCCAATCCCTGGGTCAGCGGCGTCTCCAGCCTGTTCACCGGCGAGTTCTACCAGCTCGCCCGTCGCTACCTGAAGCCGCAGGGCGTGCTGGTGCAATGGTTCCAGATGTACGAGATCGACATCTCGCTGGTGGCCTCGGTGCTGCAGGCGCTGGGCAATAATTTCCCCGACTACGTGATCTATGCGGCCACAGACAGCGACCTGCTGATCGTGGCCGGCGATCCCGAAACGCTGGCCAGGCCCATCGCCGACATCACCGCGATGCCCGGCGTCTCCCGCGAGCTGTCGCGCGTGCATCTTCTCACCCTGGGCGACATCGAGATCCGCCGCATCGGCGGCAAGAAGGCTCTGGCCCCGTTCTTCGCCAGCTTCGGCGTGCCGGCCAATTCCGACTACTACCCCTACCTCGACCTGAACGCCGCGCGCTACCGCTTCCTGCAGCGCAGCGCCGGCGACTTCATCACCCTTGGCACCAGCGGAATCCCGGTTCTCGCCATGCTCGAAGGCAGGGATGGCGCATCCCGGGTCGCTCCCTCGCTGGCCGGCGAGGACTATTTCGAGAAGGTCGCGCTGACACGCCGTGCGCAGTACGCACGCGACTTCCTGCTGCGGCGCGAAGGCGTTGACCCGCTGGGCATACCGCGCACGCTGCAAAAGGACCTCGAAATCACCCGTTTGCGCCTGCTCGAATGCCGTGAGCCGGAACGCTTCGATATCTGGTTCCACTCGCTCTACCAGGTAGCGCGCATGGTCAATCCGCTGCTCTCGCGCGACGCCGGGCGCGAATTGTGGGCGCGCATCGCGCGTTCGCCCTGCCTCGCCGGCCTCGAAACCCAGCAGCGGCGCTGGATCGAACTGTTCGCTGCCGTCGGACGGCGCGACGCGGCCGCAATGGCCCGGCTGGCCGAGGCGCTGCTGCCCGAACGCAGCGACCTGCCCGCAGGGCACCGGCAATACCTGGTTGCCGCCGGCATGTCCGGCTATCTGGCCGACGGGCAGCATGGCAAGGCGCTGGCCATGTGGAATCGCCATGCGGCTGAAGTGCACGACCCTGCGGACCTGACGTTGCGCCTGCTGCATGCGCACGCGCGCGTCCCCTCGCGCGATGAGCACTAGGGCGGCCATCGGCGACGCATCCCGGATGGCCGCATTGCGGTTTCCGATTGCGGTTCTCGATCGCGCGGCTTCCCCTTGACAGAAAAACCTGCTGACGCGATAAAGCAGGACACCTGACGAATTGTGCCGTCCCGAATCCAACGCACTGACAGGAGCATCATCATGGCAGCAGATGCAGCGCAGGCCAGCGGCAAGGAAGCCGCGGCGTACACGGACATCCTCTATTCGGTCAAGGACCTGGTGGCCACCATCGCCATCAATCGCCCGAAGCGGCTGAATGCCTTCACCGGGCATACCATGAAGGAAATTGGCCGGGCGCTGGATGCCGCCGCCAAGGACCGCAACGTCGGCGTCATCGTGCTGACCGGCGTCGGCGAGCGCGCCTTCAGCTCGGGCGGTGATGTCGAATGGGAGGCCGGCGGCGGCCTGGACGGCCACGACTGGTACCTCGGACGCCAGATCGTGGATACGCCCAAGCCGGTGATCGCGCGCGTCAGCGGCTACTCCATCGGCGGCGGCAACCACCTTGCCTACTTCTGCGACTTCACGATTGCCGCCGACCACTCCATCTTCGGGCAGAACGGCCCGCGCGTCGGCTCGCCTGCGGGCGGCTACTCGGTCACCCATGCCGCCAGCGTGCTCGGCCACAAGCGCGCGCGGGAGATGTGGATGCTGTGCCGCCGCTACACCGCGCAGCAGGCGCTGGCCTGGGGCCTCATCAATGCCGTCGTGCCGCAGGCCGAGCTCGACGCCGAAGTCGACAAATGGTGCAAGGAACTGCTGTCGCTCAGCCCGACAGTGCTGAAGATCGTCAAGGCATCGTTCCGCACCCACATGGAGCACTACATGGGCCGCAACGTGTCGGACATGGTGCGGCTGCTGAAGCCCGACTATTTCGAGACGGGCGAGCAGCTCGAGGGCGCAAACGCGTTCCTGCAGAAGCGCAAGCCGGACTTCTCGCGCTGGCGCTGACGGCGTCCGGTACAGTCCCCACGAACAACCCAAGCAGGAGGAATCCCATGGGCATCGCACTGCCACTCACCTCGCCCGAGCAAGCCGCGCGCTATCGCAAAATGGGCTTGTGGCACGACAAGACCTTTTACGAATTCTTCGCCGCATCCGCCGCGCGCCACCCAGGCAAGACCGCCATCATCGAGGGCACGCGCCGCATCACCTACGCCGAGCTGTCGGCACTCATCAACAACGTGGCCGGCAACCTGCTCGACCTCGGCCTGCGGCCCGGCGACATCGTCTCCCTGCAGACGCGCAACTCGCACGTGATGCCTCTCGTGCACCTCGCCTGCAACCGCATCGGCCTGCTCTACATGCCTCTCCACGACACCTGGCGCGACGTCGAGGTCAAGCACCTGCTCAAGCGCTCCGGCGCGAAGGTGGTGATCGTCCCGGTGGAATACCGCGGCTTCAATCACGTGCAGATGATCAGCGGCATCCGCGGCGAGCTGCCCGACCTGCAGCACGTCTTCACGCTGGAGGGAACGGCCCCTGGCACGCGCGCGTTCGACGAACTGCTCAGGCCGACGAAGCGGCACAAGGCGGAACTCGACGCCCGCCGCCCGGACCCGGACCTGCCCGCGCACACCATGCTCTCCGGCGGCACCACCGCGCTGTCGAAGATCAGCCGCTTCACCTGCAACGACCTGGTGGTCATGCTGGACAATTTCGTGCGCACTGCGGAGTTCACGGATAACGACATCATCGCCGCGCTCGCCCCCGCAGGCACCGGCGCCACCGGTTATGTGTTTCCCATCCTGACGCCGCTGCTGCACGGAGCGACCTCGGTCATCCTCGAGCGCTGGGGCGGCAACGTGCCCGAGGCGGTGGAGCTGCTGCGTCGCGAGAAGTGCACCTGCTCGGTGGCCATCCCGACGCAGCTCACGCTGATGATCCCGGAACTGGAGAAGTACAAGCCGAGTGACTTTCCGCACTACCGCCTCGCCTACAACGCCGGCGCGGCGCTGCCCTACGATACCGGGCTGAAGATGGAACAGCTCACCGACTGCGTCATCCAGTCGATGTACGGCACGACCGACGGCGGCGTGCCGACCGTCACCGCCTTGAAGGATCCGCAGGAGAAGCGTCTCAGCACCGTCGGCAAGGTCGTACCGGGCTGCGAATGCGAGCTCTGGGGCCCCGAAGGCAAGCCCGTGCCCAAGGGCGAGCAGGGCGAAATCGTCTGGCGCGGCGCCGACAAGTGCTACGGCTACCTCGGCGACGACGAGCAGACCGCCATGCATTTCACCAAGGACCATTTCTACAAGAGCGGCGACCTCGGCCAGTTCGATGCCGAGGGTTACCTGCGCGTCACCGGCCGCGTGAAGGACATGATCCTGCGCGGCGGCCGCAACATCTCGCCGCTCACCATCGAGGAGCAGCTGATCAAGCACCCGGCAGTGGTGGACGTCTCGGTCACCTCCATGCCCGACCCCATCCTCGGCGAGCGCGCCTGCGCCTTCGTGATGCTCAAGCCTGACGCAAGCCTGGGGTTCGAGGAGGCCGTCGACTTTCTCAAGGCGCAGCACCTCGCCGTCTGGCAGCTGCCGGAGCGCCTGGAGATCATCGACGACTTCCCGCGCGGTCCCGGCGGCAAGATTCTCAAGGGCGCGCTGACCAAGCTCGTCACCGAAAAGCTGAAGGCCGAAGGTAAGATCCCGGCCTGAATTCGCGCCGGCACCGTCGCATTGCCCGTCCGTCCCCCGGGCGCGACACACCCGAATCACCGACCCTGAGGAGGATCACGCCATGAAGCTCTACCGATCGATGCTGTTCGTGCCCGGTAACCGTCCCGAATGGATGGACAAGGCCCCGCAGTACAAACCTGACGCGCTCATCGTCGACCTCGAGGACGCGGTACCCATCGCCGAGAAGGTGGCAACGCGCAAGACCGTGCGCGACGGCATCGCCCGCCTTCACCAGCGCAGCGTGCCGGTGATCGTACGGGTCAACGGCATCAACACCGGCCTCACCGGCGAGGACATCGAGGCCATCATGTCGCCCGGGCTGGTCGGCATCGCCATCCCCAAACTCGAGTTCGCCGAAGAAGTCCGCAAGATCGACGCCTGGGTCGAGCTGTTCGAGCAGAAGGCCGGCATGGCGAAGAATTCCGTGGAGCTGATGCTCATCCCGGAGACCGCGCGCGGCATCATGAATGCCTACGAACTGGCCTCCTCCTGCAAGCGGGTCGGCACCATCACCGGCAGCGTCAGCAACCGCTCGGGCGACGTCACCAAGGCCATCGGCTACCAGTCCACGCGTGGCGAGATGGAGAACCTCTACCAGGCCTCGCACACGCTGCTGGCCGCGCGCGCGGCCGGCATCGAATACCCGCTGGCCGGCGCGCCGCTGGAAGTGAAGGACCTCGCCTTCGTGCGCGAGCAGTTGAAGCGCGCCCGCCAGCTTGGCTACCGCTCGGCCATGGTGATCCACCCCAGCGCAGTAGACATAGCCAACGAGGTCTTCAGCCCGTCGAAGGAAGAGATTGAGTGGAACAAGGGCATCCTGCAGGCCATGGCCGATGCCGAGGCCGCCGGCCGCGCCGCGGTGACCTATGACGGCATGATGGTGGATTATGCGCACGTACGCAACGCGATTGACCTCATCCAGCAGGCCAAGGCGTTTGGCATGGATGTCGGGACTTACGCGGATATCAAGGCGCTGTAGCTAGACACCGATTGCCAGACGACACGCTACTTTCTTCTCTTTGGAAAGACCGTTTCGCCTGTCGTCCATCGACTTACACACGATCATCATCCTCGGTGCAATTCGCAAGGCTCATTGCACCCTACGCCCCTACAACTACACCACCTCCCGAAACCGCCGCAGCGCCGTGATGTGCTGGTCGGCCCGCTGCAACCCCACCCACAGGGTATTGAACGAAATATGCGTCGCCCCGATGGCCCGATAGGCCGCCACGCGCTGCGCCCAGCGTTCGGGCGTCTCCCCTGCATGCGAGACGAAACCCTCGATGCCGATGCGGCTGAAGTCGCGTCCGGCCTGCTGCGCCGAGCGGCGCGCCCGGTCGATGAGCTGCGCGGGATCGTCTTCGCGCCAGCGGCCGATGGGCGACATCGGATCGAGCGAGGGGAAGCGCGGGAACCAGCCGTCGGCGAGCCGCCCCACGCGCTCGATCATGGCGTCGGCCATGCCGCCCAGCCAGATCGGGATCGGCCGCCGCAGCGGCAGCGGGTTGATGCCGGCATCGACGATACTGTGGAAGCGTCCCCGGAAAATCACCACCGGCCTGGTCCACAGCTCGCGCAGCAGGTAGATCTGCTCCTCCAGCCGCGCGGCGCGCTGCTCCCACGGGATGCCGAGCGCCGCATATTCGGCGGCATTCCAGCCAATGCCGACGCCCAGCCGGAAGCGCCCGCCCGAGAGAACGTCGACTTCGGCGGCCTGCTTGGCCACCAGCGCGGTCTGGCGCTGCGGCAGGATCAGCACCGCGGTGGCCAGTTCGATGCTGCGGGTGATGCCGGCCAGGAAGGCCAGCAGCGCGAAGGGCTCGTGGAAGGGATGCTGCGGACCGTACCTGCCAACCACGCGCCCGTTCTCGAAACGCTTGGGGTCCGCGCCCGTCGAGACCGAACCGATGACATGGTCGTAGTTGAGCAGGTATTCGAAGCCGAGCGCCTCGGCCGCCTGCGCGTAGTCGCGGATCGCGGCTGCGTCATGCAGCTCGTGCTGCGGGAAGACGACGCCGATGCGGAAGCCGCGG
>VGIE01000015.1 GCA_016867955.1 Betaproteobacteria bacterium | reverse complement strand
CTTCAAGGCCCCCGCGCGCCCGGCCGGCGTGGAATTCTTGCGCCGCGGCGCGGTGTAGGACTCCGTCATCGGCTGCCAATACGGGATCAAGTGGTGCCTGCCGTTGCCGATCAGGTCGGAACGCCCCATTTTCCTCATCGCCTCCCGCAGCATTGGCCAGTTGGCCGGGTCGTGGTAGCGCAGGAAGGCCTTGTGCAAACGCCGACGTTTCTCGCCGCGCACGATGTCCACGTGTTCCGAGTCGCGCGTCACCTTGCGCAAGGGGTTGCGGCCGGTGTGATACATCGCCGTGGCGGTGGCCATGGGCGAGGGGTAGAAAGTCTGCACCTGGTCGGCGCGAAAGCCGTTCTCCTTCAGCCACACGGCGAGGTTGAGCATGTCCTCGTCGCTGGTGCCCGGGTGCGCGGCGATGAAATAGGGCACGAGGAACTGCTTCTTGCCTGCTTCGAGCGAATACTGGTCGAACATCTTCTTGAAGGCGTCGTAGGTGCCCACGCCCGGCTTCATCATCTTGGAGAGCGGGCCCGGCTCGGTGTGCTCGGGGGCGATCTTCAGGTAGCCGCCGACATGGTGGGTGACCAGTTCCTTCACGTACTCGGGCGATTCGATGGCGAGGTCGTAGCGCAGCCCCGAGCCGATCAGCACCTTCTTGATGCCGGGCAGGGCGCGCGCACGGCGATAGAGGTGGATCAGCGCGGCATGGCTGGTGTTGAGGTTCTGGCAGATGCCCGGGTACACGCAGGAGGGCTT
Source organism: Betaproteobacteria bacterium (assembly GCA_016867955.1). Taxonomy (GTDB): domain Bacteria; phylum Pseudomonadota; class Gammaproteobacteria; order Burkholderiales; family SG8-39; genus CAIYPG01. The sequence continues at coordinate 12,711 of VGIE01000015.1, read as the reverse complement.
TCGGCAGGCCGCCTCGATCTCCGGCGACTTGCAGCCGATGCGGTACATGTTGGCGGTGGGGCCGCCGAGGTCGGAGATCACGCCGGTGAAGCCCTTCACCGAGTCGCGGATGGTCTCGAGCTCCCGGATCACCGAATCCTCCGAGCGGCTCTGGATGATGCGGCCCTCGTGCTCGGTGATGGAGCAGAAGGTGCAGCCGCCGAAGCAGCCGCGCATGATGTTCACCGAGAAGCGGATCATCTCCCAGGCCGGGATCTTTGTCGCGCCGTCGTGGCCGCCGTGCCGGTCGGCATATACCGGATGCGGCGCTCGTGCGTAGGGCAGGTCGAAGACATGGTCCATCTCGGCCGTGGTGAGCGGGATGGGCGGCGGGTTGATCCACACGTCGCGCGCGGTGCTGCCTTCACCATGGGCCTGCACCAGCGCGCGCGCGTTGCCGGGGTTGGTCTCGAGATGCAGCACGCGGTTGGCATGCGCGTAGAGCACCGGATCGGCCTTGACCTGCTCGTAGGAGGGCAAGCGGATCACGGAGCGCTCGCGCGGCGGGGCCCGCAGTTTTCCCGGCGGGCTTTCCGGCGCGCGCTCGGCGAGCTTCGAGTTCGGCGCGAAGGTGAGCGGCCTTGTATTGCCCGCCGCTCCGGCGCTCGTCGCGGCCGGGGCATCGCCGGTCACGCAGGCGGCGCCCTGCGCCTTCGCCGTCTCCGAAATCATCTGGTACGGGCTGATGTGCGAATCGATGCGCAGCGGCTCATCGACGCTGGTCGAATCGATCTCGTACCACCCCTCGGGAGTCGCGTGCTGCACGAAGCAGGTGCCATGGATGTCGGTCATCTCGGCGACCGGTTCCTTCTTCGCCAACCGATGCGCGATCTCGACGATGGCGCGCTCGGCGTTGCCGTAGAGCAGCAGGTCGCATTTGGCATCCACCACGATGGAGCGGCGAACCTTGTCCGACCAGAAGTCGTAGTGCGCGATGCGCCTGAGCGATCCCTCGATGCCGCCGAGGATGATGGGCACGTCCCTGAATGCCTCGCGGCAGCGCTGCGAGTAGACGATGGCCGCGCGGTCGGGGCGCCGGCCCGCGGCACCGCCCGGCGTGTAGGCGTCGTCCGAGCGGATCTTGCGGTCGGCGGTGTAGCGGTTGATCATCGAATCCATGTTGCCGGCGGTGACGCCGAAGAACAGGTTCGGCCGGCCAAGTGACTTGAATGCTTCAGCGCTGTGCCAGTCGGGCTGCGCGATGATGCCGACGCGAAAGCCCTGCGCCTCCAGCACCCGTCCGATGACCGCCATGCCGAAGCTGGGGTGGTCCACGTAGGCGTCGCCGGTGACGATGATGATGTCGCAGGAATCCCAGCCGAGCGCCTCCATCTCCGCCCGGCTCATGGGCAGGAACGGCGCCGTGCCGAAGCGCGCCGCCCAGTACTTGCGGTAGCTGGTCAGCGGCTTGGCAGGGCGCGGGAAGAAGGATACGTCCGCGAGTTTCTGGTGAGGGGCGTTCATGCTTCGAGGCGGGCAGGCTGCTGTGATCGGGGACGCTAGCGCGACGCGCGCGCTGCCAGGGACACCGCGTGCGCCGGGAACGCCCTGAGGATCTTCGTGTCCACGGTGAAGAGACTGACCCCGAGCTGCTGCGCCAGGGCAACGAACTCGCAGTCGTAGGCGGAGCAGTCGCTATCGCGGGCCAGCTGCAGCACCCGCGTCGAATCGACGTCATCCTCATTGTCGGCGAGCAGATTCTCGGCTTCGGCTTGGAGCCGCTGCGCCTGTTCGAACGTGAGCTGCCCTCGGCGCATGCACCCGGTCAGGATGTTGCGGAACTCGCTGCGCCAGAGCCGGGGGGCGGCCCAGTCGGCGTCCCGGTCAAGCAGCGCTTCCGCCTTCGCGGTGTGGTCGCCGGGCAGGTAGAGATAGGCAATCACGTTGGTATCTACCACGATCACCGGCGACCCTCGCGTTTGAAGGCGTCGATGTCGCCCACCGCATACTTCGCGCGTGGCAATTCGGCGCGCAGCGCGCGCGCGCGCTCGAGCCGCTCGGCAGCGGACATCCTGTCAGGCAGCAATACCGACTCTAGGCACACGATGGCCTCGCTGTTCAGGCTGCGGCGATGCGCCTCCGCCGACGCCTTGAGGCGTTCGTAGACCTCGTCGGGGATGTTCTTGAGGGTCAGCGTCGTGGGCAATGGCGTGCTCCGGCAGGTGGTTCCATAACGGAACCATTATGGTTCCATGGCGCGCGGAAGTCAATCAGGTGCCGACGGCCGAAATCCTGTGCGCGAATGCCTGCGCGGCGGGATTGCAGTGAACCTGCGTCGGAGTCGCCGGGGCTACCAGCGCCCCGATTTCTTCAGCACCTTCTTCACCGTCTCGGGCTCGAGCACGGGCACGATGGTCATGTCGAGGACGTCGCTCCAGGTGAGCGCGAACTCGGCCATGGCCTCGACGTCGTCACCCTCGAGCAGGTCGAAGCCGCCGTTGAAATCGGCGCGCGACCACTGGCCGAGGATCTTCAGGCCCTTGGGGGGCGCAGCGCCCTGCTCCTTGAATCGCTTGAAGGCAATGCCCCTGGCCTCCATGTCGGGCTTCCACGTATAGGTCAGCATGAACTTCATGGTTCGGCTCCTTCGTACCAAGCAGTTTGGGGATTCGGGGCGATTGCCCCTGTGCCTGTGGCGGTGCTATCCGCCGTTCTTCCGCTTCATCCGTTCGGCGAGATCGGCGAAGGGGTTGAACTTCCCCGGCTGGGCCTTCGCCGCGCCGCCACCACCCGCCTGCGCGTCGAGCAGGCGCGCATGCTCGTTGTCATGGCAGTAGATGCACAGCAGCTCCCAGTTGCTGCCGTCCTGCGGGTTGTTGTCGTGGTTGCCGTCTTTGTGGTGGACGGTCAGCTCCTTCAGGCGCGAGTAGGTGAACTCGCGCGCGCACTTGGCGCAGATCCAGGGGAACAGCTTGAGGGCGCGGTCGCGGTAGGGGTCCATGGTGTGGAGGAAATTGTCGCTGGAAAGGGGGTGATGCGAGTCGCAGATCAGCCCGGCTTCTTCGCATGGAACAGCAGGATCAGCCGCCTGCGCGTGCAGCCTTCCACTTTCAGACCGGCGTCGGCGAACATCGTCTGGATGTGGTCGTAGGGGAAGAAGCGGAAATGCAGGAAGCGGTTGAAGAAGCGCTCGATGAGGCGCTGTGCCCACCATTCGCCCTTGACGAAGGTCATTCCGACCAGCGAGCCGCCGGGACGCAGGATGGCGGCGACTTCGGCGAGCGCCTGTTCCGGCTGCGGCAGCAGGTGCAGGGTGCCGCAGAAGGAGACCAGGGCCACGCTGTCGCGCCGGATCGGCAGGCGCTGCGCGTTGGCCTGCGTGAAGGCGGTGTTGCTGGCGCCGACCCTGCCGGCGTTGCCGCGCGCCACCTGCAGCATCGGGTAGGCGAGGTCGAGCCCGGCGATGAAGCCCTTGGGCGCGAGCTTCGCGAAGGCGGTGGTGAAGTTGCCCGGACCGCAGCCCAGATCGATCATCAGCTCGTCGCCGCGCGGGCGGTGCAGGTCGAGGATGTCCTGCAGCTCGCGCTCGAAGCCGCCGCCCGAGAGCGTGCCCAGCACGATGGGCTTCCAGAGCTTCGCGTAGATCGGCGCGACGAAGCCGAACAGGCGGCCGTGGAATCCGGAGGTTGGTGCAACGTCGGTGGTCATTGCGGTTGTCCCCTCGAGCAGGATGATGGTCCGGGTCGCGCCTCATCGCTTTGCTCCGCAGTGATGGTTGTCTCGTTGCGCACGCGGTGATTCCCAGCGCGGCGCCCGTTACGGCTTGAGCCGGAGCGCACGGGCGATGTCGTCCAGGCGCCGGTATTTCTGTTCCAGGGTCATCTCGAAGCCGTGTTCGAACTGGATGGTTTCCCATGGCACGATCAGCGAATCGAATCCGGCGTCGCGATAGCGGGCCAGGCCGTCGTAGGTCGGCTCGCCGCGCACGCGCGCCTCGTAGACGAAGGGATTGGTGCGTCCGGCGGCCTTGCGCAGCCGCTCGATCTCGGTCTTGATGGCGATCGACTCTTCCGCCGTCACCATCGGGCCGTACCAGCCGTCGCCCTGTCTCGCCGCGCGCGTGAGGGCACGGCCCTTGGTACCGCCGAAGATCAGGGGCACGGCGGCGGGTTCGTCGACCAGCTTGAGCTTGCGAAACGGGTAGTGCGGCCCGGCATTCTCCACGACTTCGCCCGCCAGCAGCGGCGGCAGCACGCGCAGCGCCTCGTCGTAGCGCGCGGAGCGCTCGGCGAAAGGCACGCCGACGTTCTCGAATTCCTCCTTCCACCAGCCGGAGCCGACGCCGAGCCGGAAACGGCCGCCCGACACCTGGTGTGCCGTGATCGCCGCGCGCGCGGTGAGTACCGGATGGCGCAGCGGCAGCAGGTAGATGCCGGTCGTCACTTTCAGTCGCGTGGTCGCCGCCAGCATGGCGCTCACCGCAACCCAGGCGTCGTACATGGTGCGGTTCGAGGTGACCACCAGCGGCCGCGCCTTGCCCTCGTCGTAGGGGTGCACCGATTCGTATTCCATCGGCTGCAGGATGTGCTCGCCAACCCAGACGCCCTCGAAGCCGAGCGATTCCGCGTACCTGGCCACCGGAACGAGGTGCTCCGGGCGATTGCCGTAGGTCGAGATGCCGATCATGGGTGCTCCGTGAAGACCCGGGATTCAATGGCGGATGTTTTTTCAACGCACCAGCCATTTTGGCCGATCTGCCCGATCGGTGTTGGCCTGTCTTCAGCGGCCGTTGCATCGGAGGCGCCATCCGGTGGCGCGCGACGCGCGTAGTACCATGCAAGGTGTTCGGCGCCGGGGAGCGGGCCAGATGGGCCAGATGCTCACCGCCACAGGCCCGTATCCACGCTGCCGCCTGTCAAGTTCAGCCGGAGTTCCCCATGCCCGGCCTGCTGCCCGACGTCGATCCCGACGGTCTGCTCGAATATTCCGTGGTCTATACCGACCGCGCGCTCAACCACATGTCGAAGAAGTTCCAGGGCGTGATGAAGGACATCGCTGCCACGCTCAAGCGCGCCTACAACGCGCGCGCGGCCATTGTCATGCCGGGCAGCGGCAGCTTTGGCATGGAGGCCGTGGCACGCCAGTTCGCCACCGGCCGGCGCGTGATGATAATCCGCAACGGCTGGCTCAGCTATCGCTGGACGCAGATCTTCGAAATGGGAACCATCCCCGAGGAAGCCATCGTGCTCAAGGCGGAGCGCGCGGGCACGGGCGCACAGGAAGCCTTCGCGCCGCCTGCCATTGCGCAGGTGGTCTCCACCATCAGGGACAAGCGGCCCGCGCTGGTATTCGCGCCGCATGTCGAGACGGCCTCCGGGATCATCCTGCCCGACGCCTACCTGCGCGCCGTGGCCGATGCCGTGCACGCGGTGGGTGGCCTGTTCGTGCTCGACTGCGTGGCCTCGGGGGCGATCTGGGTGGACATGCAGGCCACCGGCGTTGACATCCTCGTGAGCGCGCCGCAGAAGGGTTGGAGCGGCCCGGCGGGCTGCGCGCTGGTGATGCTGGGCGAGGAGGCAAGGAAGGCCATCGATGCCACCACGAGCTCCAGCTTCGCCGCCGACCTGAAGAAGTGGCTCGCGGTGATGGAGACTTACGAGTCGGGCGCGCACATCTACCACACCACCATGCCGACGGATTCGCTCGCCAGGCTGCGCGAGGTGATGCGGGAGGCCGAGGGCCGGGGCCTCGCCGCGCTCAAGGCGCAGCAGCAGGAACTTGGCGCTCGCGTGCGGGCGCTGCTCGCCGCGAAGGGTTTCATGTCCGTGGCGACCCCCGGCTTCGAGGCGCCGGGCGTGGTGGTCTGCTACACCGACGACCCGGACCCCCAGAACGGCAGGAAATTCATCGCGCAGGGCCTGCAGACGGCCGCCGGCGTGCCGCTGATGTGCGACGAGGGCGCGGACTTCAGGACCTTTCGCATCGGCCTCGACAAGTGGGCCAATGTGGAACGCAGCGTGAAATACATCGAGGCCGCGCTGGACGGCATTGCGCGCGGGTGATCGCGCACGGGTTCCGGGCCCGTCCGGGCCTCAGGCCGGCGCATCCTCCCAGGTCATGTCGCCCGGGCGCACCCAGTGCTCGCCCGGGCTCTTGAAACCGTCACCGCGATTCATCGTGGCCGGCATCAGGTCCTGGCGCGTCGGTGCGAACATCTCGACGCGCGTGCAAGGGCCGTTGCCGGTGACCCAGGCGGTGTGGAAGGCGTAGGCCGGGATCACCATGGCCTCGCCGGCCTTCAGTTCCGTTTCCACTCCCTCGACCAGCACCATCATGGAACCCGTGATCATCACCAGCATCTGCTCGTAGGGGTGGTTGTGCAGCCCATGCATGGGCGTGCCGCCCGGGTCGGGGTTCGAGGCGTGGAAGGCGAGCTGGCCCTGCTCGGTGCGCAGGGAGGAGTGGCTGCGATGCTTGCCGCCCGCCAGCGCGACGGCGGCGTCGAGTTCGGGAATCTTGAAGACAGTAGGTTGTTTCAAGACGCTGGGGCGGGGCATGGGATCCTCCTCGTGGATGGCGGTGTGTTGTCGGCGATGCGGCGCGCAGTACGCTCCTGTGGCCAAGCATAGCGCATCCGCGCCACGCCGACCTGCGGCCGGCACCCCGGCGTTTCAGCGTCTCAGCGCGGCAGTGGCGTGACCGGCGCGAAGGTGCCCGGGGTGAGCGCCGAGCGGCCGCCATCGGCGGCGATGACTGCGCCGGTGATGTAGGACGATTCTTCCGAGGCGAGGAACAGCACTGTGCGCGCGCATTCCTCCACCGTCGAGGGGCGCGCCACCAGCGTGGCGTTGCGCATGTTGTTGTTCTCGGGGACGGGCTTGTTCCCGACCGGCTCCCCGGTCAGCCGGATCGGGATGCCCGTTTCGCTGGCGTTGATCCAGCCGGTGTTGATGCAATTCACGCGCACGTGCCAGGGCGCCAGGGCATGCGCCAGCATGTGCGTGAGCGGGATCATGCCGCCCTTGGACACCGAATAGGCGAACACCGTCGGGTTGCCCAGGGCGCCGTCGATGGAGCCGTGGTTGATGATGGAGGCGCCCATCGCCGCCTTGAGACCCGGCAGCAGGTGCCGCGTGCAGAGGTAGGGGCCGTCCATGTTCACCGCCACCTGGCGCTTCCAGTCGGCGTAGGCGGTCGATTCGAAATCACCGCGCGTGAGCGTGGCGGCATTGTTGAAGAGCACGTGGATTCTCGCGTGGCGCTCCAGGCACTGCTTCGCCATCGCCGCGACGGCGGCCTCGTCACCGACATCGCAGCGGATGAAGTCCGCGCTGCCGCCCTCGCGCCGGACCATGTCGGCAGTCTCGCTGCCGAACGCCTCGTCGATGTCGACGCCGACCACTGTCGCACCCTCGCGCGCGAATACCAGGCTGGTCGCCCGCCCCACCCCGGAACCGGATCCCGTGATGACCGCTGTCTTGCCTTTCAGTCGCATGAAAGCCTCCTGTTGCGAATATGGGCGAATCGCCGGTGGTACCGGTTCCGGCTACCAGCTGTTGCGCAGTTCCCGCAACTTGATGAATACCGTCTTCGCGTCGGGCTGCGCCGGCAGTCCGGGAAAACGCTCGCGAAGCGCGGCGATCACGCCCGGGCTGCCGAGCCGGAAGAAGGTGTTGAACTGCTTTTCCTCCCTCAGCGTGGTGACGATGGACGTCGCCGGGTCGTGGCCGGCAACGCGGGGCAGGAGCGCCGTAGCGGCGGCGTTGCTGGGCTCGCGGTCGAGCGTGAAGCGCAGGTTGTTCTCGATGTAGTCGTGTCCGGGATAGACGAGGGTGTCCTCCGGCAGCGCGGCAAGCTGGCGGGTGAAGGTCATGAAAAGCTCCTCGGGATTACCGCCACTGTGGCAATTTCCCGCGCCGGCATTGAACAAGGTGTCGCCGCTGAACAGCGCCTTCAGATCGCTGCGCGACTTCAGGCAGATGTGGCACATCGTATGGCCGGGCGTGTCCATGCATTCGAGCTCGACGCGCTTGCCTACCCTGATCACGTCGCCGGCCGCCACGCCGCGATCCACGCCCGGGATCTTCGCGCCGGCGCGGTGGTGCGCAATGACCTTCGCGCCTGTGGCAGCGACAACGGCGGCGTTGCCGCCGGTGTGGTCGCCGTGCTCGTGGGTGTTGAGAACCTGCGTGATCTCCCAGCCCTTGCGCCTGGCCGCGGCAAGTACCTTGACGTGGTCGAGCGGGTCGATGGCCAGCGCCTCGCCGGTGTCGGGGCAGGCAATCAGGTAATTGAAGTTGCGGTAGCTGTTACCGGTCCAGATGCGTTCGACGAGCATGGAGCGATTCCCGGGGTTTGATCAGGCAACAGGGGGCATGATAACCGGCACCGCATGTCCGGCACGCCGCCCATGCCGCGCAAGGCGGGGCCGGCGAGATACTCGCCCGTGGCTTGAGTACACTGGGCGCCTTGCAGTCCATCTGAGAGCGCCTGACAGAATTTCCGTCAGGCGCCCTGATCCAGGGTAGCGCGAGGGGATGCATCCCTTCGCGTTGTCAGGACCTAAGGGAAGGAGCGATTCATGGATGTACGTGCCGCCGTTGCGCACAAGGCAGGAGCGCCCCTCGCCATCGAAACCTTGCAGCTGGACGGCCCGCGGGCGGGCGAGGTACTGGTCGAGATCCGGGCCACGGGCATCTGCCACACCGACGAGTTCACGCGCTCGGGCGCCGACCCGGGGGGCATCTTTCCAGCGATCCTCGGCCATGAGGGCGCTGGCGTGGTGGTCGATGTGGGCACGGGCGTCACGACCCTGGAGAAAGGCGACCATGTCATCCCGCTCTACACGCCGGAGTGCCGGCACTGCAGCTTCTGCCTGTCGGGCAAGACCAACCTCTGCCAGGCGATCCGCGTGACGCAGGGCCAGGGCGTGATGCCCGACGGATCGAGCCGCTTCTCGCTGGGCGGCAATCCGGTGTTCCATTACATGGGCACCTCGACCTTCGCCAATTTCACGGTCGTGCCGGAGATCGCGCTGGCGAAGATCCGCGAAGACGCGCCTTTCGACAAGGTCTGCTATATCGGGTGCGGCGTGACCACTGGAATCGGCGCGGTGATCAACACGGCGAGGGTCGAACCAGGGGCCAACGTGGTGGTGTTCGGCCTGGGCGGGATCGGCCTGAACGTGGTGCAGGGCGCGCGCATGGCCGGCGCCGACATGATCGTGGGGGTGGACCTCAATGCCGGCCGCAAGGCATTGGCCGAAAAGTTCGGCATGACCCATTTCGTCAACCCGAAGGAAGTCGAGGGCGATCTTGTTGCGCACCTCGTGAACCTCACCAGGGGCGGCGCCGACTACAGTTTCGAGTGCATCGGCAACGTGGAGGTGATGCGACAGGCGCTGGAGTGCTGCCACAAGGGCTGGGGCGTATCGGTGATCATCGGCGTGGCCGGTGCCGGGCAGGAGATCAGGACGCGCCCCTTCCAGTTGGTGACGGGGCGCGTCTGGAAGGGCACTGCATACGGCGGCGCCAAGGGCCGGCGCGACGTGCCGAAGATAGTCGACTGGTACATGGAGGGCAAGATCAATATCGACGACCTCATCACGCACAAGCTCGGGCTCGAGGACATCAATCGCGGCTTTGACCTCATGCATGCGGGAGAGTCCATCAGGTCGATGGTCGAGTTCTGAAGCGGAGTCGTCCTGCAGGAGAAGGCGCAACGCAATGCGTCGCGCAGCATGACATGGTGCACCGCGGCTCGCCGCTGCATGGGGGTGGCGAATGCCGTGAGGCAGGCGTGGCTGGCACGATTGGGGCGATATTCCCATTGGCTTCGCCGTTTCGGGGCGTCTGACGGCAATTCTGTTGGGCGCTCCAAGCATGCTGAAGAACGACGCCTGCGAGCCGGCAGCGGCCTTCGCGTCCGGCGCCATTGGCGCGGCCCGTTTCCGATCCGGCCAATGCTTGCCGCGCGCGATTCCGAGCGCTTCGTTTCCGAGCGCCTGGTGGCGGCCCGGTGCCTGCCCTCCAGATCCCGAGTCCCGCAGCATCCGGTGCATTTCAGCCGGAAATTCGCAATCGGCCGCCTGAATCCGGACTGATCGGCGGCGCGGATGCGCATTTTTTCGCCCTGGATTTCCGAAATCCCGGCTGATCATGGCGTCTGGGCGCCGCAAGGACGGTGCGCGCACCGTCCGTTTCTGGGCCCAAGGGCGATTTGCGATTGAAAACCGCTGGCGCGCCGGCCCCCAAACGGTGTTACGCTTCGCGTGCAGTTCATTTCACATACGGAGATTTCGGCATATGGCAACAGGTACGGTCAAGTGGTTTAACGACGCGAAGGGCTTTGGCTTCATCACCCCGGACGCTGGCGGGGAAGATCTTTTCGCACATTTCTCTGCAATCCAGAGCAGCGGTTTCAAATCATTGCAGGAAGGTCAGAAAGTATCTTACGAAGAAGTGCAGAGCCCCAAGGGCAAGCAAGCTTCGAACATCAAGCCCGCTTGATTCGGCCTGCTGCAGCAGGAAAAGACCCGGTTCGCCGGGTTTTTTTCGTCCGCAGTCACGAGCTGCAGAAACGAAAACCGCCGCGGCAGCGGCGGGCAGAGCCGTCAAACAGCCGGCGCGAGAATGCAAAGCGCGCCGGCGGTCCTACCTGCTTACCCGGTTGCGGCCGGCCTGCTTGGCGCGGTACAGGGCCTCGTCGGCGGCGCGCAGTACATGCACGGGATTGAACCCGGCCTCGCGTTCGGCCACGCCAATGCTGACGGTGACCGAAAGGAGCTTGTCGCTGGTGGCGTCGCCGATGCGGTTGCGTCGCTGGCTGCCTGCCCCGCTGTCGCGCGGGCGGTTCTCGCTGCGGATGCGCATCCGGTAGTTTTCGATGGCCTCGCGCAGCTCCTCGAGGGAGAGCAAGGCTTCGTCTAGCGAGCGACCCGGGAACAGCACCGCGAACTCCTCCCCCCCGTAGCGGTAGGCGATGCCGCCGCCACCGACCAGCGCGAGGCGCGCCGCCACCAGCCTCAGCACCTGGTCGCCGGTGGCGTGGCCGTGCGTAACGTTGAACTTCTTGAAGTGGTCGACGTCGATCATCGCCATCGCGCACACCGGCCCGAGCCCCGGCAGGCGTTCCTCCAGCGCGCGGCGGCCTGGCAGTCCAGTCAGTTCGTCATGAAAGGCGAGCCGGTGCGACTCCTGCATCAGCGCCGCCAGCATTACGATGTCGGCGGCCGCGATGAAGGCACTGAAGGCGCCGGGCGATGCGAACCACTCGCAGGCGATGAAGAATGCCACCACCAGCGAGGCCATGCCGACATCGAGCGGGCGCGGCGAGTGCAGCGGCGGCGCGGCCAGCAGCCAGCTGTTGAGCAATTCCTTCCAGGCCGCGCCGGACAACGGGCTGCGCCCGGCGCTGGCGATCCAGGCCACGACGATGGTTTCGGTGGCGGCGATCAGCCACTAGCGATAGTTGCGGTGCTGGTATACGCCGCGCTCGGCATAGAGCAGCGCGAAGAGGATGTTGGCCGGCACGAGGATGGTGATGGCCGTGAAGACCGCGAGCACCGGGAAGCTCTGCGACCCGGTGGTGCCGGCCACTTCGATGCCGGCGTAGGCGGCCAGTAGCGAGGCGAAGGCGATGAAGGCGCGTCCGCGATTGAACAGAACGCTGAGCCCGACGCCGGCGACGAGCGCGAACCAGGGCGGCATCGGTGCGATGGCGGTGAGCGAGGGTGGCAGCGCGGGCGCGGCGGCGAGCAACAGTGCCGCGTCGATAAGAATCACGACAGGCACGGTCAGGCGCCTGCTGATGCGATATAAATCGAGTTTCACTGTGCCAGATCCGAGCAGCCCGGAGGATTGCAGACGGCATCCCCGGGTTGGGTGCGCGCCGCAGGCGAGAGGATGCGCGAAGGCGCGGTGTTGTGCAACTAATGAAGGTCGTGTCGAGGCGCTTGTTCAGGCTCCCGTGCGGTGGGCGCACATGCGCTCGCTGCGGCCGCGCTGGCGTGGGCAATCCGCGTGGCGGCGCATTCGATGTAGTGTTCCCGCGAGAACACGAGCTTCGAGAGGCCGAGTTCCTGCGCCTCGAGGGCGACGGCGGCCGCGATGCGCGGCACCGCCTGCCAGTCGGCCATGCCGGGCAGGATGTGGTCCTCGCGCAGCCCCTGATCCTCGGCGCAGCGCGCCAGTTCATGGGCGGCCGCGAGCGCCATTTCGTCGCTCATAGCCGAGGCCTCGGCGTCCAGCGTGCCGCGGAATATGGCCGGAAAGACCAGCGAGTTGTTCAGCTGGTTCGGAAAGTCGCTGCGGCCCGTGGCGACAATGCGCGCGCCAGCCGCATGCGCCGCCTCGGGCCAGATCTCCGGCACCGGGTTGGCACAGGCAAACACGATCGAATCCTTCGCCATGCGCTTGATCCACTCGGGCCTGATCACGCCGGGGCCCGGGCGCGAGAAGGCAATGCAGGCGTCGGCGCCCTTCAGGGCCTCGGCAATGCCGCCAGTCCTGCCCTCCGGATTGGTCTCGGTGCAGACGGCCCACTTCTCGGCAAAGCGCTGCGCCTGCGCCGCGATGTCGCCCCGCCCGCGGTGCAACAGGCCCTTGCTGTCGCAGGCCATGACCACTGCGGGATTGACGCCGCAGGTCTTGAGCAGGCGGTAGGCGGAGACATTGGCCGCGCCCATGCCGATCATGGCGATTCGCGTTTCGGCAATGCCGCGCGCGGTCACCT
>VGIE01000014.1 GCA_016867955.1 Betaproteobacteria bacterium | reverse complement strand
TACAGGTGTGCTAAGCACACCTGAGCACGTAACTACTTGATTATTGGTAGGCCGTGGCGGATTCGAACCGCCGACCAACGGATTAAAAGTCCGCTGCTCTACCAACTGAGCTAACGACCCCTGCGCCTGACACGCAAGGAGCGGATTTTATTACGCGCGTCGACGCAGCGTCAACGAAACGGCCGTCAATTCACCTGAATGGATGCGAATATTCCGTGATTTCGTTGCCAACGCGAAGAAGCGCCCGGCAACGCATGCTTCATCATCATGCAGTGCCAAGGCTCATGCATTGCGGTACTGCCATTTCAGGGTGATCACCGACCCGGCGATGATCGATGCCAGCGCGAGGAACGAGCCCAGCGCCAGCGTCGACATGCCCGAGAGTCCCTGGCCGATGGTGCAACCCAATGCGAGCACGCCGCCGAATCCCATCAACACGCCGCCAGCCAGATGGTTGATCAGGTCGCGCGCATCACGAAAGCTCTCCAGCCGGAAACTGCGCGTCGCCACGGAATGCACGAACGCGCCCCCGCACAGGCCGATGGTGGTGGCAATGCCCAGCGTCACGACGCGGCTCTTGTCGGTCCAGAGCATGAGCAATTCCAGCGAGTATGCCAGTGGCGAGACGAAGGACAGCGACTCCATGCGCCCGCTGTTGGTGGCGTAGAACTTCTCTTCGAGCGTCTGCGGATCCTCGGCAAGATGGCCGATGCTTCCCGACAGGTACCAGCCGGCCACAATGGCCAGGCCCGCGACCAGCGCGCCCAGCAGGTTGTCGAAGGTACGGAATTCGCGCGAGCGAAGCGCGAACACCAGCAAGCCGCCGCCGATGATCAGCGCCAGGGCCATGACCAGCGTGCCGCGGGCGATGCCGGTGCCGCCGGACAGCAGTGTGGGCAAGTCCTGTGGCATCGCGAACTTCACAGCGATCGCATCGATCGCGGATACCCGTGGTATGGCGAGGATGCCGCGCAGCGTCATGTAGGCGGTGATGGCCATCACGATCGCTACCACCAGCGACTTGAGGTTGCCCGTGCCGATGCGCAGCAGCGTCTTGCTGCCGCATCCCGAAGCCAGGGTCATGCCGGCGCCGAACAGCATCCCGCCGATGACATACGACAGCCAGGTGAAGTTTGGCGTGGCGTAGATGCTTTTCGACACGTCGATCATGCCGGCCAGTTGCAGACCGCTGGTGCCCAGGATGGCGATGGCGAGCGCCATCATCCACATGCGCATGCGGGTCCAGTTGTCCATGACCAGGATGTCCGAAACCGCGCCCATGGTGCAGAAGTGGGAGCGGTTGGCGACCACCCCGAACGCGAACGAAACCGCCAGGCTGCCCCACACCAGGTAAGACGCCAGCTGCGCCGGATTGGCTTCATTCATCCAGCTTCTCTCCAGGTGTCGGTTTGCGGAGCGTGCCCTGCTGCAGGCCGGACCCGCCCATATGCGTCGGCAGCATGGCGGCGTCTCTCAGCGCCTGCCCAGTCGCTGTTTCGCCTGTTCGGCCGCGGGGCTGGCCGGATAGCGCTTGACCAGCAGCTGGAGGGTCTCCCGCGCCGCCTTCACGTCCCCGGATTCAAGCTGCGAGCTGGCTATGTTGAGCAGCGCATCGGGTGCCTTGGCATTGTGCGGCCAGCTCTGTACCACCCGCTCCTGCGCCGCAATGGCCGTCTTGAAATCGCGCAGCGCGTAATGCGCGTTGCCGATCCAGTACTGCGCGCTGGGCAGCAGTTGGCTGTTCGGGAACGTCGACATGAAGCCCTTGAACGCCGCAATGGAGGCGCCGTAATTGCCCTGCTTGAACTGGTTGAGGCCCGCCTCGTAGCTTTCCTTCTCTCTGGCCGCCTCGCGTTCCGGGGCGGCGAGCCGCTCCTGAACCTGCGCCGTTGCCTGCTCGAGCTTCGCCTGCGCCTGCTCGAACTTAGCCTGCCCCTGCTCGAGCTTCGTTTGCGCCTGTTCCATCTTGCGCAGCCGGGCGCCCAGGTCCACATACAGGTCGCGCTGCCTGCGCTCGAGCGTCTCGGTCTGGTTCAGCAGTACCTCCACCTGCCCGCGCAGCTTCGCCATGTCCTGTCGCAGCGCGTCAATCAGCGCGGCGAGGTCGAGCAGCGCGCGCTTGTCCTGCACCGCCGCCTCGAGCTTGCCCAGCCGCTCGTCGACGACTCGCTGGCTGATCTCGACCCGGCCCCGCAGGCTTTCGATGCGCCGGCGCGCCTCGTTGTCATCGAACAACTGGGCGCGCAGCGGCTGTGCCGCAAGCAAGGTACCCAGCAGCACGGCCACCGGAACGCAGCGGGACAGTTGCGCCACGCCGGCTCGCCAACCGTCGGAAAACACGCCCTTCAACCACGCCTCTCTAGAATTCGCCCGCATGCAGCAGGTCGCTGCGCCGGTTCTGCGACCAACAGGCTTCGTTGTGTTCCTCGCAGCGCGGCTTCTCCTTGCCCAGGCTCACGGCCTCGACCTGCGCTTCCTGCGCGCCCATCAGCACCAGCGCGCGCTTGACCGCCTCGGCACGGCGCTGGCCCAGCGCCAGGTTGTATTCGCGCCCGCCGCGCTCATCTGTATTGCCCTGCACCAGCACCTTCGCCGAACGACGGTCGGTCAGGTACTTCGCGTGTGCGCGCAGCATGGGCTGGAATTCCTCCTTGATCACGTCGCTATCCAGGTCATAGAAGATCGAGCGCTTGGACAGGATGTTGCCGGGGTCCTTGAGCGGATTGGTCGGCGACGGTGCGGCTCCGCCGGCGCCGGCGCCGGGTGGCAGGGGCTTGGACGCCACGCCGCCGGGTTGCTGCGGAGGGCTCGCGGTCCCGGGCGCCGCTGCCACCGTTGCGCCCGGCGTGCGATCCTCGACGGCAGCCTTGTCTGCTTCCTTCGCGATCTGGCTTGCGCAGCCGTACATCGTGGCAAGCACCATTGCCGCAAAGGTCAGGTGCAATTGACGTCTCATCTCGACTCCTTCTCCGTTCGGTTATGTCGCGCGGTCCCCATTCCGTTGTTCCGGCCCCGGAGACCGCTCCGTTGCGCAATCAGAGTACCCAACACTGCGAGGGGGCGCTGTTGCGAATACGCCCCCCGCACTCCAGACGCAGGGCGCCCTGACGGCAATACTGCCAGGCGCGCTCAGTTTCCCAGATACGGTCCCCACGCCGGCTCGCGCACGTCGGCCGCCTGCACCGTCAGGCGCTGCCTGAAGCGGCCGTCGCTCGACACCGCAGCCAGCACACCACGCCCGCCGACCTCGCTGGCATAGAGGATCATGCGCCCATTGGGCGCAAAACTGGGTGATTCGTCGCGTTGCGTGTCGGTCAGCACCTGCACCTGGCCGCTGGCGATGTCCATGCTTGCGAGCTGGAAGCGCCCGCCGCTGCGCGAAATGTAGACCAACGTCTTGCCGTCCGGGCTGACGCGGGGCGAGACATTGTAGTCGCCCTGGAAGGTGACGCGCGCCGCCGCGCCACCGTCGGCAGGCATGCGATAGATCTGCGGGCTGCCGCCGCGATCCGAGGTGAAATAGATCGACTGCCCGTCCGGCGAATAGAACGGCTCGGTATCTATCGAGGTGGATGTGGTGAGGCGGCGCACATTGCCGCCGTCGGGATTCATTGCATAAATCTGCGAGCCGCCGTCGCGCGAGAGCACGACGGCCAGCTGCCTGCCGTCGGGCGACCATTTGGGCGCCGAATTGGAGCCCCTGAAATTCGCCACCGGGATCTGCTTGCCACCTACCAGGTCCTGCACGTAGACGACCGGCTTCTTGAGCTTGAACGACACATAGGCCAGGCGCGTGCCGTCCGGCGACCACGCGGGCGACAGGATGGGCTCCGGGGATGCCAGCACGGTCTGCGCATTCTGGCCATCGGCATCGGCAACCTGGAGCTCGAAGCGCCCCTGCTGCCTCACCACGTAGGCGATGCGGGTCGAGGAGACGCCCCGCTCGCCGGTCAGCTTCTGATACACCTCGTCGGCGATCTTGTGCGCGGTAAGGCGCAGCTGGGCCGCCGTCATCGTGTAGGCGATGCCACCGAGCTGGGCCTGCTTCTGCACATCGAGCAGGCGAAAGCGCACCTCGAAACGCCCGTCCGGCAGGCGCGTGACGCCGCCGATCACCATGGCGTCGGCCATGCGGCTTCGCCAATCAGCAAAGTTCACCTGCGAGGGTTCGGTGGGAGGCGACCCGACACCCCCGGCGTACAGGGTGCGGAAACGCCCGGTGCGCTGCAGGTCGGTCTCGATGATGTCGGAAATGCTGCCGGGCAGCACGCCTTCGCCGGCGAATTGCAGGATGGCGACCGGAATCTGGTTGGCACCGCCGCCCGCGATCTCAATGGAGAGCTGGGCGGTGGCGCCCTGGGCCAAAAAGCAGAGCCCGAGCAGCAGGGATTGCAGGATTGGAAGGACGCGGTTCATGTTCCTCGCAGTGCCGCGTTGCATGGTGCCCAGCATTATACCGGCCATCGACGGCGCTCGCTGCCCCGCGTACCTGGTTACACGATCGCCGGGCGAAGAAATCTCTCGCGGCGATGCGCGGCGTACGCGCTCAGGGCTCCTTCGGGCGGAACCTGAGCTCGAGCTGGCGCTGGATCTGCGAGGCGATGTCGGGTCGCGGTAGCGGTAGCGGTAGCGGCGAGGATTTCAGGATCGCGCGCTCGACGGCATCATCGAACGCGGGGAACCCGGAGGATTTGAGCAGCTTCACCGACAGCACTTCGCCGGTGGGCAGTTGGATGACATCGAAGATGGCCTCCGGGTTGCCGGAAATATTGTCTGGCACGGCGATGTTGCCCTTGATCCTCTGCCTGATCCTGTTGGCGTAGCCCGGATCGATCACCGGCGCCGAGGCTGGCTGTGCCGGCGCCATCGGTGAAGCCGGCACAGCCACGGGCGGCGTCGCCTTCTGCCGCTCCTGGGCGAGCGCCTGCGTCTCGCGCGCGAGTTGCTCCTGAATGCGCGCGCGCGCGTCGATCTGCAGCTTGGGCTCCTCGCGACGCGCCGGCTTCTTGTCTTTCTCGATGACGATGTCGGGCTTCCTGACGGGGGCCTCAACCTTGGGGGCGGGCGTCGGTGGTTCTAGCTTCGCGGCGGGCTTGGGCGGCGGCTCCGCCCTGGGTTCGGGCTCGGGCTCCGCCTTCGGCATCGGCTCGCCCACCGCGGGCTGGGTCCACAGCTCCACCATCACCGCATCCGGTACCTTCGCCGACCAGCGCAGGCCGAAGACCAGGAACACGAACAGCAGCACGTGCACCAGCACGGCGAGCACGGCCGCTGGTTTCTGTCCCGGCTCCGCGTAGCGGGTATCCGCCGGATGGGACAGTGCGGCGGCCTGCTGCATCATCGACCCGCCGGCCTGACCAGCAGGCCGACCCGCTTCACGTTGGCGCGCTGCAGCTCACCCATCACCCTCATCACCGCCTCGTAGCGCACGTCCTTGTCGGCGGCGATGACCACCGGCTGCTCGGGGTCGCCGGCCTGGCGCTTTTGCAGCACCGCGATGAGCTCGGCATTCGTGACGCGCCGCTCGCTGCCGCCCTTGTCGCGTTCGCGCAGCAGCAAAGTGGCGTCGCTGCGGATCACCACTTCCAGCGGCGTGGCAGGCGGCTGCGCCGACTTGCCCAGGCTGGGCAAATCCACCACCCCGGGAGTCAATAGCGGCGCGGTGACCATGAAGATCACCAGCAGCACCAGCATCACGTCGATGTAAGGCACGACGTTGATCTGGTTCATCAGTTTGCGCTGTCTCATCGTCTACACCTGGCGCGCCTGCGCCTGCCGCTGCAGGATGTTGGAGAACTCCTCCATGAAGCTCTCGAAGCGCACCGCGATGCGGTCGACGTCGTGCGAGAAGCGGTTGTAGGCCACCACTGCCGGGATGGCGGCGAACAGGCCGATGGCCGTGGCCACTAGCGCTTCGGCAATCCCCGGCGCTACCGCGGCCAGCGTGGCCTGCTGCATGGTCGACAGGCCGCGGAACGCGTGCATGATGCCCCACACCGTTCCGAGCAGGCCGACGTAGGGACTCACCGAGCCCACCGAGGCAAGGAAAGCCAGGTGCGCCTCGAGGTTGTCCATCTCGCGCTGGTAGGTGGCTCGCATGGCACGGCGCGCGCCATCCACGATGGTGCCGGGCTCTGCGCCGCGCTGGGTCCTGATTTTCACGAACTCGCGGAAACCCGCCTCGAAGATGCGCTCAAGCGCACCCGTGGCATGGCGGTTGTTGACCGCGCTCTGATGCAGGGCCACGAGGTCGGTGCCGCTCCAGAAATCGCGTTCGAACTTGTCGGTCTGGACGCGCGCCTGGCGCACGGAGAAATACTTGCGGAAGATCCAGTACCAGGACATGAACGACACCGCCAGCAGCAGCGCCATCACCAGCTGCACAACCGCACTTGCCTGCCAGATCAAGGAAAGGATGGACAGGTCCTGCGTCACGTTCATCGTATGGGTTCCTTTTCCGCCACCTGCATTGCGGGCTCCGCCGCGGGGGCTCCGGTATTCTGCTGTTCGAACCTGCGGAAGATCGCAGCGGGCACGGGAATCGGCTTGTGCGCCTGCGGATCGGTGCAGGCGATAGTGATCTCCGCTTCCACCAGCACCTCGTCGCCCCGCCTCACCTGCTGGCCGAATACCAGCCGGGCGCGCGTTGCACGCTTCACTTCCGCGGTGACGGCGAGCATGTCATTGAGCAGCGCCGGCCGCCGGAACGCCAGCGTCGCCGAATGCACGACGAAGAACACCTGGTGCTCGCGCAGCAGCACGCCCGGATCGAATCCCAGCGACTGCAGCAGCTCGGTGCGGGCGTTCTCCATGAAATTCAGGTAGTGGGCATGGAACACCACGCCGCCGGCATCGGTGTGCTGGTAGTACACGCGCTGGGGCCAGGCGAATACCGCGCTCACTCGGAGGCCTCGCCGAACAATTCACCCGCCTGCGACGCGGCGCGGCCGGCGGGCGAGGTGATGCCGAAGTGCCCGTAGGCCGCCAGTGTCGCGACGCGGCCGCGCGGCGTGCGCTGCAGGTAGCCCTGCTGGATCAGGAAGGGCTCGAGCACATCCTCGATGGTGTCCGATTCCTCGCCGATGGCGGCGGCCAGGTTGTCCAATCCGACCGGCCCGCCCGCAAACTTCTCGATCACCGCCATCAGCAGCTTGCGGTCCATGATGTCGAGCCCGAGATTGTCGACATCGAGCATCGCAAGCGCGGCATCCGCCACCTCGCGGGTAATGTCACCGCCGGCCCGTACCTGTGCGTAGTCGCGCACGCGCCGCAGCAGCCGGTTGGCAATGCGCGGCGTGCCGCGCGATCGGCGCGCCACCTCGAGCGAGCCATCGCTGGAAATCTCCACGCTCAGCAGCCCCGCCGAGCGGTCGACGATCTGCCGCAGCTCCTTGTCGCTGTAGAACTCCAGGCGCGCCACGATGCCGAAGCGGTCGCGCAGCGGATTGGTCAGCATGCCGGCGCGCGTGGTGGCGCCGACCAGCGTGAAGGGCGGAAGGTCAAGCTTCACCGAGCGCGCGGCCGGCCCCTCGCCGATCATGATGTCGATCTGGAAGTCCTCCAGCGCCGGGTAGAGGATTTCCTCCACCACCGGCGACAGGCGGTGGATCTCGTCGATGAAGAGCACGTCATTGGGATCGAGATTGGTGAGGATGGCAGCGAGATCTCCCGGGCGCTCCAGCACGGGGCCCGAGGTCTGGCGCAGGTTCACGCCCATTTCGCGCGAGATGATATGGGCCAGCGTGGTCTTCCCCAGCCCCGGGGGCCCGAACAGCAGCACGTGGTCGAGGGATTCCTTGCGGCCGCGCGCCGCCTCGACGAAGATCGACAGCTGCCCGCGGATCTTCTCCTGCCCGACGTACTCGTCCAGCGACTTCGGGCGCAGCGCGCGCTCGATCGCCTCTTCCTGCACCGAGGCAGGAACGGGCGCGATCACGCGGTCGGTTTCAATGGCCATTTGCTATCTTACCCGCCTTGCAGGGCGTGACGGCCCGCCCCCGTTAAAGTGAGAAATTGCAATCCGAAGAGACCCGTCCATGTTACGGAAACAGACAGTTTCTATATCGCTATCGAAATAATTTCTGCGCCTGCGCCAGACAGTTCACGCCTTGGCGAGCAGCTTGAGGGCCTGGCGGATGCCATCGGACACCGACAACCCGTCGGGCAGCTGCTTCACGACGCCCTGCGCCTCCTTCTCGCTGTAGCCCAGCCCCAGCAGGGCATTGTGGATGTCGCTCGCGGCCGGCTTGGCGCGACCGGCGATCGCGCCCTCGTGCCCCATCACCCCGAAGTCGGCGCCCAGCCTGTCCTTCAGTTCCAGCAGCAGACGCTCTGCCGTCTTCCTGCCGATGCCGGGAATCTTCACCAGCCGGCCGGCTTCCTGCCGCGACACTGCCTCGACCAGTTCGCCCACCGACAACCCGGACAGCACAGCCAGCGCCGTGCGCGCGCCGATGCCCGAAATCTTCAGCAACTGGCGGAACACGCGGCGCTCGGCATCGCTGCCGAAACCGTAGAGCAGGTGCGCATCCTCGCGCACCACGAAATGGGTGAGCAGCGTCACCTGCGCGCCGGTGGCGGGCAGGTTGTAGAAGGTGCTCATCGGCACTTCGATCTCGTAGCCGACACCCGCTACCTCGACGAGGATCTGCGGCGGGTTCTTTTCCTGCAGCACGCCGGCAATCCTGCCGATCATGGCTGACCGCCCGTTGCGGCGTCAGCCGCCCGGCCGATGCGTCGTTGCGTCATGACAGGCGCCCCCCCTTGATGCGGTGTCCCTTCGCGATCTGTTCAATGCCAAAGCCGCGCCCGCCATGCGCATGGCAGATGGCGCAGGCCAGCGCGTCGGCGGCGTCAGCGCTGGGCGCGCCGGGCAGCTTCAGCAGGCGGATCACCATGTGCTGCACCTGCGCCTTGTCTGCATGCCCCCTGCCGACCACCGCCTGCTTGACCTGCAGCGCAGTATATTCGGCCACCTCGAGCCCGGCATCGACCACCGCGCAGATGGCCGCGCCGCGTGCCTGCCCCAGCAGCAGCGTTGCCTGCGGGTTGACGTTGACGAAGACCTTCTCGACCGCGACCTGGTCGGGCCGCTGCGCGGTGATCACCTCGCGCAGCCCTTCGAAGATGGCCTTCACGCGGCCCGGCAGGTCGCCAACGCCGGTGCGGATGCATCCGCTGGTGACGTAGTCCAGCCGGTTGCCGGTCCTGTCGATCACGCCGAACCCCGTAATGACGGACCCGGGGTCGATGCCCAGGATCCGGATGGTCGTGCCTGCGACGGTGTCCATGCGCAGGGCCCCCAGGTCCTATGCCTCGTCCATCACGGCATTGGTATAGACGTCCTGCACGTCGTCGAGCGACTCCAGCGTGTCGAGCAGCTTGCGCATTCGTACTGCGTCGTCGCCCGCCAGCTGTGTCTCGGTATTGGGTTTCATGACGATTTCCGCCACATCGGGCTTCAGGCCGCGCGCGGCCAGGACGTCTCGCACCGCGACGAATTCGTTGGGCGCGCAGATCACCTCAATGGAGCCGTCCTCGTTGGCCACGACGTCCTCGGCGCCGGCCTCCAGCGCCGCCTCCACGACCGCGTCCTCGGTGAGCCCCGGCGCGAGGACGAACTGCCCGCAGTGCTTGAACAGGTAGGCCACCGAACCGTCGGTGCCGAGGTTGCCGCCGTTCTTGGAGAAGGCGTGGCGCACGTCTGCCACGGTGCGCGTGCGGTTGTCAGTCATGCAATCGACGATGACGGCAGCGCCGCCGATGCCGTAGCCCTCGTAGCGGATTTCCTCATAGGCCACGCCCTCGAGTTCGCCGGCGCCGCGCTTGACGGCGTTCATCACCGTGTCCTTCGGCAGATTGACCTCGCGCGCCTTGTCCATGGCCAGGCGCAGCCGCGGATTCATGGCCGGGTCGCTGCCGCCCATGCGCGAAGCCACCGTGATTTCCTTGATCGCGCGGGTAAAGGCCTTGCCTTTTCTGGCATCGGTGACGGCCTTCTTGTGCTTGATGTTGGCCCATTTGCTGTGTCCTGCCATGATGTACGATCCCGATGTTGAAACGGCGCCGCATGAAAACCCGCTGAGTCGGCGAAGGATTCGAGGCGCTTTTCGAGTACGCGTTCTCCTCGTGCCTCCCGTTTATCGGCGGCCATCGCGACACCCGCGAATTGGCTCACAATGAGCACGTATAATTTTAGCATTCCATTCGAGGACAATCCCACATGGCTGAACCCATGCTGATCGCCAAGTCAGGCAAGACGGAGCTGGCGCTGCTTCCCGCGCTGGCCAACCGCCATGGACTGATCACCGGTGCCACCGGTACCGGCAAGACCGTCACCCTGCAGACCTTCGCGCAGGCGTTCTCCGGCATCGGCGTGCCGGTGTTCATGGCCGACGTCAAGGGTGATCTTTCGGGCCTGGCGCAGGCGGGGACGGCAACGCCGAAACTCAAGGAGCGTCTGGCACTGCTCGGCATGGAGGGCATGGGCTACAGCGCGTGCCCGGTGACGTTCTGGGACGTGTTCGCAAAATCCGGTCACCCGGCACGCGCCACGGTTTCCGACATCGGGCCGCTGCTGCTCGGACGCATGCTCAACCTGAACGACACCCAGTTGGGCGTGCTCGCGCTGGTATTCAAGATCGCCGACGACAACGGGCTCCTGCTGCTCGACCTCAAGGACCTGCGCGCCATGCTGCAGCACGTGGGCGAGAACGCCAGGACCTTCCAGACCGGGTACGGCAATATTTCGGCCGCCTCGGTCGGCGCCATCCAGCGCGGGCTCCTCGAGCTCGACCAGCAGGGCGCCGAGCAGCTCTTCGGCGAGCCGGCCCTCGACATTGCCGACCTCATGCAGACCGACAGCAAGGGCCGCGGCGTAGTGAGCATCCTCGCCGCCGAAACGCTGATGAATTCGCCCAAGCTGTATTCGACCTTCCTGCTGTGGCTGCTGTCCGAACTCTTCGAGCACCTGCCGGAAGTGGGCGACGCGGAGAAACCGAAAATTGTGTTCTTCTTCGACGAGGCGCACCTGCTCTTCAACGAAGCGCCGAAGTCGCTGCTGGAGAAGATCGAGCAGGTGGTGCGGCTGATCCGCTCCAAGGGCGTGGGGGTGTATTTCGTCACGCAGAACCCGCTCGACATCCCGGAATCGGTGCTGGGGCAACTGGGCAACCGCGTGCAGCATGCGCTGCGAGCGTTCACGCCGAAGGACCAGAAGGCGGTGAAATCAGCGGCGCAGACCATGCGCGCGAATCCGAAGCTCGACATCGAGACCGCCATATCGGAGCTCGGCGTCGGCGAGGCGCTGGTCTCGTTCCTCGACGAGAAGGGCCGGCCAGGCGTCACCGAGCGCGCCTTCATCGTGCCGCCGGCTTCGCGCATCGGGCCGCTGAATGCCGCCGAGCGCGACGCGGTCATCAAGGGCTCGGTCGTTTATGGGCACTACGAACAGGCGGTGGACCGCGAGTCCGCCTATGAGAAGCTCAAGGGCCGCGCCGCCCCTGCGCCGGCGGCACCGTCTCCGGCGGAGGCGCCGGCGAAGGAGTCGGGCAGCGGCGGCGTCATGGGCACTATCGGTGGCGTCCTCGGCACCATTCTCGGCGGCAGCACCGGTCCGCGGGGCGGTCGGCGCGAGGGGGCGCTGGAGCTGGTGGCGCGCAGCGCCGCGCGCGCGATCGGCTCGCAGGTTGGGCGTGAGATCATCCGCGGGGTCCTCGGGTCCATGCTGGGTGGCGGGAAGCGGCGTTAACCGCGACCGGCGAAAGGACGCTGCAACACTCCGCGCGGGGCAGCGACTGCCCCCGGACCAACCGGAAAAAAGGGGCAATGGAAAATGGATCTCGGAATTCGCGGCAAATCGGCGCTGGTATGCGGCGCGAGCAAGGGCCTGGGGCGCGGCTGCGCGGAATCGCTGGCGCGCGAAGGCTGCATCGTGACCATCGTCGCGCGCGGCCGCGCGCAGGTCGAGCAGGCGGCCAAGGACATCGCAGCCATGAGCGGCGCCAGCGTCATCCCGGTCGCCGCCGACATCACCACGCCGGAGGGACGCGCCGCGGCACTGGCGGCCTGCCCCGATCCCGACATCCTGGTCACCAACGCCGGCGGCCCGCCGCCCGGTCATTACCGCGACCTCACGCGCGAGCAGTGGCTTGCGGCATTGAATGCCAACATGCTCACGCCCATCGACCTGATTCAGGCCACCATCGACGGCATGATCGCGCGCCGCTTCGGACGCATCGTCAACATCACCTCCAGCACGGTGAAGGCGCCTATCGAAATCCTCGGCCTCTCCAACGGCGCACGCGCCGGGCTGACCGGCTTCGTCGCAGGGGTGGCGCGCTCGGTCGCCAAACACAACGTCACCATCAACGGACTGCTGCCGGGCTTCTTCGACACCGACCGGATTCGCAGCGTCCTGAAGGCTTCTGCGGCGGCGAAGAGCGCTTCCGTGAACGATGAACTGTCCGAACGCACCAGGGGCATCCCGGCCGGGCGCATCGGCGACCCCGCAGAGTTCGGCGAGGCCTGCGCCTTCCTCTGCAGCGCGCAGGCCGGCTACATCACCGGGCAGAACATCCTCATTGATGGCGGCGCCTACCCGGGCACGCTCTAGGATGCTGGGCCGCCTGCTGCGCAACCTGTCGGGACCGGTGAAACCGGCGGCAGGTCCTGCCGCCCCCGCGAGTGACAAGCCCGTGGAAAGCCGGGTCTTCCTCAACGTCGGTGGCGGCGACCGCAACATCCCGGTGCCGCCGCACTTCGCCGGCTGGCGGCACGAACTGCTCGATATCGCGGCACGCACGGGCGTCGACGTGGTGTGCGACGCCCGCGCCCTCGACACCTTCACAGCCGGCCGCTATGACGCCATCTACTGCTCGCACAACCTGGAGCACTACTACCGGCACGAAGTCCCCCATGTGCTGCGCGGCTTCGTGCATGTGCTCAAGCCGGGCGGCTTTGCCGAGATCCGCGTTCCCGACATCGGCGCGCTGCTGAGGCAACTGGGCGAACGCGGGGCTGATCTCGACGACCCGGCCTACGAGAGTCCTTCGGGGCCGGTCAGCGCACACGACATGCTCTGGGGCTACGGCCCCGAGCTGGAAAGGAGCGGCGAAAACCACTATGCACACAAATGCGGGTTCACGCGCGCGACGCTGACGCGGCTTCTGGGGAATGCCGGATTTGGGCAGTTGTACTTCCTGCTGCCGCTCTCGGCGCTGGAATTGCATGTCGCGGCATTCCTGCGGCCGCCCAAGCCGGCGCAACTCGTGCTGCTCGGAGTCAGCGCATGACGCGGGTCACGGCGTGCTGAAGAAGCTCTTCGTTAGGCGGAGTCCGGCCCCGCCAATGCAACAACCCGACGAGGCCGGCGCAATCGCTGCGCGCGTTGACGCCCTGTATGCGGAAGCGGCCCAGGCCTGGCAGCGCGACGATCACGCCCAGGCAGCCGCACAAGCGGCCGCAGCGCTGGCGCTCGACGATACATTGCCCGTCCTGCATTATCTGCGCGGCTGCGCACTCCTCGCGCTCGGGGAGAGCGGAGCTGCGGCCGATTCGCTGGAGCGCTGCCTCGCGCTCAGACCGGCCTATCCGCTGGTGCTCAACGCCGAGACGCAGGCCGCGCTCGCCCGCGCCCGCGCCGACTTGGCGCGCGGCAATCTGGCGCGCAGCGAACCGCGCCACGCCGGCCCGCCACGCATGATCTCCGTCATCATCAACTCGGTCACCCCCGACAAGTTCGCGTGCGTCAGCGCCAACTACCGCCGCCTGCTCGGCAGCGTGCCTCACGAGATCATCGGCATCCACGACGCCCGCTCGATGTGCGAGGGCTACAACCGTGGCGTGCGCCAGGCCGGCGGCGAACTGCTGGTGTTCTCGCACGACGACATCGAGATTCGCGCACCCGACTTTGCCGACCGCCTGCAGAACCGCCTGAAGCAGTTCGCGCTGATTGGCGTCGCCGGCACCACGCAACTCGCCGGCCGCGGCTGGGCGTATGCGCGCTGGCCGCACATCCATGGGCAGGTCGGCATGCCGCCGGAGGCGGGCGCCGGCATCGCGGTGACGGCCTTCCACATGCGCGGTCCCGCCACCCCCGGCGCGCAGGCGCTCGACGGCCTGTTCCTCGCCTGCCGGCGAGAGGCGGCCCTCGCGCTGCCGTTCGACGAAGCCACTTTCGACGGCTGGCACCTCTACGATTTCGACTTCAGCTTCCGGGCCTGGCAGGCCGGCATGGCGACGGCCGTCTGCCACGATTTCCTCGTGGTCCACGCCTCGAAAGGCA
>VGIE01000013.1 GCA_016867955.1 Betaproteobacteria bacterium | reverse complement strand
CCTTGTCGCAGAGTACCGTCGGCGCATAGGCGGGCATGTCCTGCACCTGCTCGAACAGGGCCGCCAGCCCGGCGCCGGCCTGGATCAGGTCGTCGTAGGCCGCCTTGTTGCGGTACGGGCCGTCGGTCCCGAAACCATAGGCGCCGCAGTAGATGATGTCCGGGCGCAATGCCTTCACGCGCGCATAGCCGTAGCCCAGCCGCTCGATGGCATCGGGCCGCATCGAGTGCACCAGCACGTCCGCGTTCGCGATCAGGCGATCCAGCGCATCGCGGCCAGCAGGTGTCTTGAGGTCGAAAACCACGCTGCGCTTGTTGCGGTTGACATGCAGGAAGGCGCCCGCCATGCCCTTGCTGCGCGACGGCAGGTAGCCGCGGAACGAATCGCCCTCGGCGCTCTCGACCTTGATGACGTCGGCACCGAAATCGGCCAGCACGCGCGTGGCCAGCGGCCCCATGATCACGCTGGTCAGGTCGATGACGCTGGTGCCGGTCAGCGGCCCGTTGGTGAAATCAGGTTTCATTACGCACTCCTTGCATGTCGCACGCGCCTTGCGCGTCGTCCGCATTCTGATTCATGTTTTCCCCGTCATCCCATGCCACGGACGTATTCTACGTTCCGGCTCAAAGGCGGCGTCGCGGCAATCCATCGCGATTCATCCCGGTCGCCCGGCCCGGCGCTGGCGCTGCGCGTACAGGGCGTGTCTGAGGGGCGGGGGTTCCTCTACGCAACGCTGCCCGCCGTGTTGCCACAGGTGCTGGCGTATTCGCCATACCGCTGGGAGAACAACATCCGCGCCGCCGCGGTGCTCGGCGTGGTCGGTGCGGGCGGTCTCGGGCAGCCGCTGGCATTCCACATGGGTCTGTTCCAGATGAGTGAAACCAGCACCGTATCGATCGCCATGATCGCGCTGGTGACGCTGGTGGACCTGCTGTCCTACGTGCCAATGCGCATGATGGTGCGCTGAGCCGGGACTCCCATCGGACTCGCAGCCCTTCCAGTCATGATCGAGGCAGGGATGAACTGCAGCTTCGAGCCGGCGGGCGTTGCTCGAAGCGGTGAACCCCGGCACGCCGCCTGCATTGCGAAACCTGCCGTGAATTCAATGGGCGAGGCGTGGCGTTATACTCGCCGACACGACCCAGCGACCGATGCCGTATTGCAGGAGGACCCAACAATGAGCGCTATCACGATCGATCCGATCTCGCTGGAGATCCTCTGGGGCCGCCTCGTCTCCATCGTCGACGAGTCCGCCGGCGCGCTGCAGCGCACGTCGTTCTCCACCACCGTGCGCGAATCGAACGACTTTGCCTGCGTGCTGCTCGGCCCCGATGGCACGACGCTGGCGGAGAACACCGTCGGCGTGCCGAGCTTCGCCGGCGTGATGAGCCTGGTCATGCGCCATGTGCTCAAGCGCTATCCGCCCGACACCTGGAAGCCCGGCGACATCGGGCTCACCAACGACCCCTGGATCAACACCGGCCACCTGCCGGATACCACCGTCATCAGCCCGATCTTCCACAGGGGAAGGCTGGTCGCATTCACCGGCAACACCGCGCACAAGGCCGACATCGGCGGCGGCGGCTATGCCGCAGATGCCACGGAAATCTACGAGGAGGGCCTGCGCATCCCGATCTGCAAGCTCTACGACGAGGGCCGCATCAACGAGCTGCTGGTCGAGATCATCCGCAACAACGTGCGCGTGTCCGAATCGGTGCTGGGCGACCTGCACGCGCAGGTGGCGGCCGCGCATGTCTGCGCGCAGCGCGTGCGCGATTTCCTCGACGAGCAGGGCATCACGGAGCTCAATACCATCGGCCGCGCCATCCAGGTGCGCGCCGAGGCCGCCATGCGCCAGGCCATCGCGCTCTTGCCCGACGGCAACTACACCAGCGTGGTGCGCTCCGACGGCTACGACACGCCGACCGACATTCATGCCCGCATCATCGTCCGCGGCAACGAACTCACCGTCGATTTCGCCGGCACCTCGCCGCAGATCCGCCGCGGCATCAACTCGGTCTACAACTACACCTACGCCTTCACCTGCTACACGCTGAAGTGCCTGCTCGACCCCAGACGCGAAAGAACGAGGGCTCCTACAAACCGTTTCGCATCGTCGTGCCCGAAGGCAGCATCCTCAACGCGCGCTTCCCGGCGCCGGTGACCGCGCGCGCCATGACCGGGCACTTCGTGTCCTCGGCGGTGCTGCTGGCGCTGGCCGAGGCGCTGCCCGCGCGCGTCATCGCCGACTCGGGTTCCTGCCCCGGCCTGCGCGTGGCGCTGCGCGGCATCAAGGCCCACGGCGGCAACTTCGCCCAGGTGCTGTTCCCCAACGGTGGCATGGGTGCGCGCGCGCATGCTGACGGCCTCTCGGCCACCGGCTTTCCCACCAATGCCGGCGGCGGCTCGGTGGAAATCATGGAAAGCGTCTCCCCACTGGTGTTCTGGAACCGCGAACTGCAACAGGACAGCGGCGGCCCGGGCAAGTTCCGCGGCGGGCAGGGCCAGCATATCGTGGTCGAGGCGGTGAGCGAAACACCGCTCGACGTCTCCACCATGTTCGACCGCGTGGAATATCCGCCCATGGGCGTGAATGGCGGCCTGCCCGGAGGGCGATCGCGCCTCAGGCTGAATGAAACCGGCCCGGTGCCGAGCAAGGGCCGCTTCCTCATGCACAAGGGTGATCGCCTCAGCATCGATTACGCGGGGGGCGGCGGCTACGGCAATCCGGCCGACCGGGACCGCGAGCGCGTGAAGGCCGACGTGCGCGCCGGCATCGTCTCCGAGGCTGCAGCGCGCGACGTCTATGGGCTTGCGGCGGACCCGGAATCAGTCCAGAAGGGCGGTGCGAAAGAAGGCATGGGCAAGCCGTGAGCCGCTATCGAGTCGGCATCGACATCGGCGGCACCTTCACCGACTTCGTGCTGGTGGATGCGAAGGAAGGCCGCATCCACCTGGGCAAGCGCCTCACCACGCACGGCAACTACCTCGACGCGGTGATGAACGGCTTCGACGAACTCATCGCGGCAGCCGGCATCGCCGCAAACGACGTGGAAGGCGTGGTGCACGGTACCACCCTGGTCACCAACACCGTCATCGAGAGGAAGGGGGCGCCCACCGCGCTGCTCACCACCGAGGGCGCGCGCGACGTCATCGAGATCGGCGCCGAATTCCGCTATGACATTTATGACCTCGGCATCGAGCGCGTGAAACCGCTGGTCCCGCGCCACCTGCGGCTCGAGCTGCCGGGCCGGCTCCGCTACGACGGCCGCGAGCTGCGCCCGCTCGACCTCGAGCGCCTGCCCGCGATGGTGGAGGCATTGCGCCGCGAGGGCATCACGGCGGTGGCGGTCAGCATGCTGCATTCCTATGTCAACCCAGCGCACGAGCAGGCGGTGGGCGAAGGCCTGAAGCGCCTGTTTCCGGAAGCCAAAGTCACCTTGTCCTCCGCGCTGGTGCCGGAGATCCGCGAGTTCGAGCGCACCTCCACTGCCATCGTCAACGCCTACGTGCAGCCGCTGGTGAGCCGCTACCTGCGTGACATGGAGCGCCAGCTCGCCGAGCGCCGCGTCAGCGGCCCGCTCTACCTCATGCTCTCGGGCGGCGGCCTCGCCTCGGTGACCGAGTCGGTCGGGGCGCCGGTGCAGCTGATCGAATCGGGGCCCGCCGGCGGCGCCATCGCCGCCTGCTTCTATGGCCGCAGCGCTGGCGGCGGCGGCGTCAGCGACATGATCTCCTTCGACATGGGCGGCACCACCGCCAAAATGTGCCTCATCAACGGCGGCAGCCCGACGCGCACGCACAACTTCGAGGCGGCGCGGGTGCACCGCTTCAAGAAGGGCTCGGGCATCCCGCTGCGCGTGCCGGTGATCGACATGATCGAAATCGGCGCCGGTGGCGGGTCGATTGCGCGCGTCGACGCCATGGGCCTGCTGAAGGTCGGCCCGGAGAGCGCCGGTTCCTCGCCCGGTCCGGCCTGCTATGGCCTGGGCGGCGAGCGGCCCACGGTGACCGACGCTGATGTCGCGCTCGGCTACCTCGACCCCGGCTTCTTCCTCGGCGGCGGCATGCGGCTCGATCGCGCCGCGGCCGAGCAGGCCATCCTCCGTCATGTCGGCGAGCCGCTGGGCATCGGCGTGACCGGGGCCGCGGCCGGCATCCAGGAGATCGTCAACGAGAACATGGCCACGGCGACGCGGCTGTACGTGGCCGAGAGCGGACGCGACATCCGCCGCTACGCCATGCTGGCCTTCGGCGGCGCGGGCCCGGTGCACGCATATCGCCTGGCGCAGATCCTCGGCCTGAAGAAGCTGATCTGTCCCTATGCCGCCGGCACCGCCTCGGCGCTGGGCTTCCTCGTCGCGCCGCTCACCGTCGAGCAGGTGCGCAGCTACGTCGCGCCGCTGGAAAAACTCGACTGGCCGCGGCTGCAGGGACTGTACGCTAGCATGGAGGCACACGCCATTGCCTCGCTGAAGGCGCTGGGCGTGCGCGAGGACGAGATCGACTTCCACCGCTCCGCCGACATGCGCTTCTCGGGCCAGGGCTACGAGATCGAGGCGGTGCTGCCCGCCGGCCACCTCGACGCCTCGCGCAGTGCCAAGATCCGCGACACCTTCATCGATGCTTACAAGCAGCTCTTCGAGCGCGCGCCCGAGGGCCTGCCCATCGAGGGCCTGTCCTGGCGGCTGGCGGCCACGGGCCGCCGGCCCGCGCTGAATCTGGACTTCCGCGGCGCGGCCACCGCGGCCGGCAGCGCAAAGAAGGGCACGCGGCGGGTGTATTTCCACCATGAGCGCGACTTCATCGAGTCGCCGGTGTATGACCGCTACAAGCTCGCGCCGGGCAGCAGCCTGCTCGGACCCGCGGTGTTCGAGGAGCGCGAGTCCACCGTCGTCGTAGGCCCCGGCGCTCGCATCGACGTCGACGACAGCCTGAACATCATCGTGCACCTGCCCGCATCGACCCCGCACGCATGACCTCCCCCGCTTTCACCCGAATGAGCCCGCCATGAAGCCAGAACTCAGGATCTTTGCCGCCTCCGGCCAGCTCGGCTACGGCATCCCCGAAGACGCCTTCCGGCGCGGCGTCGCCGCGGGCCCGCATGTGATCGGCGCCGACCTCGGCTCCATCGACCCCGGCCCCTACTGCCTGGGCTCGGGCAACATGGTGGTGGGCGGCGAGGCGCTGCGTCGCGACATCCGTATGGTGCTCGAGGCGCACAAGGAAACCGGCGCGCCCCTGCTGATGGGCTCGGCCGGCACCGCGGGACGCCGCTCGCAACTGGATGCCGTGCTCGAAGTCGTCGAAAGCGTGGCGAGGGAACGCAGCCTCAGGTTCCGCCTGGCGGTGATCCCTTCCGACATTCCGAAGGACATCATCGAGCGCCGCCTCGACCGCGGCGAAGTGAAGCCCTGCGGCGTGGTGCCGGCGCTCACGAAGGAAGAACTGGCGCGCGCCAACGGCGTGGTCGCGCAGATGGGCGTGGAACCCTTCCAGCGCGCCCTCGACATGGGCGCCGAGGTCATCGTCGCCGGTCGCTCCTGCGACACCAGCATGTTCGCCGCCGTGCCGCGCATGCGCGGCTACGACACCGGGCTTGCCATGCACATGGCCAAGCTCATCGAATGCGCCTCGTCCTGCGCCGATCCGGGCGGTCGCGACGCCGCCATGGGCGTGATCGGCGACGGCTGGTTCAGCGTCGAGTCCATGGATCCGAAGCAGCGCTGCACGCCGGTGTCGGTGGCCGCGCATTCGCTCTACGAGCAGTCCGACCCCTTCCTGCTCGACGAGCCGGGCGGCACCATCGACCTCACCGGATCGAAGTACGAGCAGCTCGACGAGCGGCGCGTGCGTGTCACCGGTTCACTCTGGCGGCCGACGCCCTACCACGTCAAGATCGAGGGCGCGCGCCTCACCGGCCACCGCTTCGTGTCGATGTGCGGCATCCGCGACCCGCGCATGATCGCCGAGCTCGACTCGGTGCAGGCCGAGACGCGCAGGATCATCGAGCGCACCTTTAAGGACTCCATCGCCGCGCAGGAGTACTCGCTGATCTTCCGCAACTACGGCAAGAACGCCGTGCTGGGGCCGGTGGAACCAGATCCGACGCTCACGGCATCGCACGAGATCTTCGTGCTCATCGACGTGGTCGGCAAGACCGAGGCCATCGCCAAGTCGGTGTGCGGAGTGGCCAAGCAGTTCTTCCTGCACCTGCGCTATACCGGTATCCTTTGCACCAGCGGCAATGTCGCGCACCCGTTCTCGCCCGATGTCATGCCGGCCGGGGCGGTCTATGAGTTCAATGTCTACCACCTGCTGCCGGTGGACGATCCCTGCGAACTGTTTCCGATCGAGATGCGTCAGGTGGGATGAGGCGTGGCGCAGCGATAGCCGCAAAGGAGAGGGGCCCATGAGCACAGCAGCGAGCACCGACCCGAAACACAAGGGCACGGTTGTCACCGGCGCCATCGGCGACGACGTGCATGTCATCGGCATCCGGCTGATGGAATACGCGCTGCGGCAGAACGGCTTCAGCGTGGTGTCGCTCGGGCCGCTCGCCTCGCAGAAGGAATTCATCGACGCCGCAGTGGAAACCGCCGCCGACGCGCTGTTCGTCTCCTCGCTCAACGGCCATGCCGAGATGTACCTGCCGGGCCTGCGCGGCGCCTGCGTCGAGGCCGGCATCGGCGACATCCTGATCTACGCCGGCGGGCAGCTCACCATCCGCCGCCCGGACTGGGACGATACCCGGCGCCACTTCGAGCAGGAGCTGGGCCTCTCGCGCGTCTACCCGCCGACCACCATGCCGGATGAACCGATCCGCGATCTCGCCGCGGACATTGCCGCCAGACGCGCAAAGGGCAGCTCCGCGAAGAAGGGGGCATAGCCATGGCCGCCGTCAGCAACCCGTCTAACGCGGCAAAGATCGGCGACGCCGCCCTCGGGCCGGTATCGGCTGAGCGCTGGGACGACGCGCGCTTCGACGCCGAGCGCAACAAGGTGCTCGCACTGTGGCGCACCGGCGCCGAGGTGGACATCGACGACGCCGTCGCCTTCCACCAGCGCATGCCCGAGTCGAAGAACGTGCCGAAGAAGCGGCTGTGGGCAAAGCAGACCGGCAACGTGCTGATCCAGCCGCTGGCTGGCGTGACCACGCTCAAGGGCCACATCGAACTGATGCAGCACCTGCAGGACGTCGGCCTGTGCGACATCCTGCCCTCGCAGATCGACAGCCAGACGCGCACCCTGCAGTTCGCCGCCGCCGAGGAGAAGATTCGCGAGAGCGAGCGCACCGGCAAGGAGCTGCTGAACGGCTTTCCGCTGGTCAACCACGGCGTGCGCGGCGTGCGCACGCTGGTCGACGCGGTGAAGGTACCCATCGAACAGCGCATCGGCACGGTGCACCCGCAATTCGCCGCGGAGATCGGTTTTGCCGGCGGCATGTCGTCGATCACCGCCGGCCCCATTTACTACTGCGTGCACTACTCGCGCGACACCACCTTCGCGCAGGCCATCGCCAACTGGCAGCACGTGTTCCGCCTCATCGGCCGCTACCGCGAGCGTGGCGTGACGCTCGGCCTGCAGATCCACGGCGTCGGCAACTCCACGCCGTTTCCCAACACCATCCTCGGGGTGTGCTGCGTGCTGGAAGTGCTGATCGCGGCGGCGCAGGGCGCGCGAAGCTTCTCGCTCGATTCGCGCTTCATGGGCAGCATGGTGCAGGACGTCGCCGCGGTGCGCGCGATCCGCGAGATCGCCGAGGAGTATGCAAGGAAATCCGGCTACGACGACGCCGTCATCACCATCGACCGCAAGAACTGGGGCGGGCGCTACCCGGACGACATGGCGCGCGCCTACGGCCTCATCTCCTATAACGTTGTCAGCGGCATGCTCGCCGGCGTCAACGAATTCATCGCCAACTCGGTGCAGGAAGGCGTCGGCATCCCGGTAAAGGAGGCCAATGCCGACACCCTGCGCGCCATGCGCCAGGTGGTCGGGCTGATGCAGGGCCAGGGTGCCATGCTCGATCCGGCCGCGGTCGCCGAAGAGGTCGAACTGAACAAGCTGGAGATGAGCGCCATCCTCGAGGCGGTACTCGACGCCGGCCAGGGCGACGCTGCGAAGGCCACGGTGGCCGGCTTTGCCTCGGGCATGCTCGACATCCCGTTCGCCGCGAGCCGCATGTGCCGCGGCGAAGTGATGGTGGCGCGCGACACCGAGGGCGCGGTGCGCTACCTCGACCCGGGCCGCCTGCCGCTGCCGGGCCGCGTTCTCAAGCATCATCGGGCCTGCCTGGCGCGCCGCGAGGCCGCGCGCGGCGGCAAGATCGACTACAACGCCATCGTCGACGACATCTTTTCCATCAGCCGCGGATACTTGGTTGGAAAATGAGAGCCGGGGAAATGATTCGTTGAAAGCAGGACGGCCCCCGGAACATTCAACGGAAGAAGCGATGCCCATGCAGACCCTCGACCAGATCGCAAAAGTCATCCGCAGCAAGAACGCGGGCCCGTTCTGCCTGACGCTCGACGTGCTGTTCGACAAGCCGGCCGATTACCGGCGCGTGCGCGACGCCCAGGTCATCACGCGCGAGAAGATGGCTGCGCTCTACCGGCGGCCGCTCGATCAAGTGCAGGTCTACAACCATGAGAGCGCGCTGGCCATGAAGGTGAGCCTGGTACGCTGGACGCCGGCCGGCTCGCTCACCGACAGCGACATCTACGGCGCCCAGCAGCATGTCCTGCTCTACAAGCTGCCCGTGCCCTGACCGCATTCACCCCAGGACCGCAACTTCGTTCATTCCTTCCCATCAGGAGTTCAACATGACGCATAGCTCCACACGCCGCACCCTGCTCTCTGCCACCGCTCTCACCTTTTCTGCCCTCGCCTTCCTGCACGCAGGCACCCCGCTCGCGGCAGAAGCCAAACTCGCCATGCCGACCGACGCCAAGCTCATCGCCGCCGCAAAGGCCGAAGGCAAGCTGAGCTTCTACGGCACCTCCAGCGTGGTCGCGCTGCGGAGCGACGCGGAGTCCTTCGAGAAGGCCTACGGCATTCCGGTGTCCTTCACGCAAATTACCTCCGGCCCGCTCACCTCGCGAGTGGACCAGGAAATCCGCGCCGGCAAGATCAGCGCCGACGTACTCATCACCGCCGACCGCTACGCCCTCTACCGCTGGATCGCCGACAGCCAGATTGCACCGCTGCCGGCCGACATCAAGTTCCCCGACCGCACCGAGCACATCGCCCAGGTGCAGGCGGTGTACCAGGGCGTGTTCTTCAACAAGTCGCTGGTGACAGGGGCCGATGTGCCGAAGTCCTGGAACGACCTGCTGAACCCGAAGTTCACCGGCAAGATCGTCATCGGCAGCCCGCGGATTTCCCCGGCCTACAGCGAGCTCTACTACGCCTTGTGGAAGGACCCGAAGTACGGCGAGGCCTTCCTGCAGAAACTGGCTGCACAGCGACCGCGCATGGTGCAAAGCCCGCCGCTCGTCGCGCAACTGGTGACTTCGGGCGAGGCCCTGGTCGGGTTCACTGCGCTGCCCTACGAGGCGGTGAATGTCCTGTCCCGCACTCCGGGCGCGCCGATCGATTACGCCTACCTCGACATCATCACGCTGGCACCGTCCTTCATTGCCATCAACGCCAAGGCGCAGAACCCCAATGCAGCGCGGCTCTTTGCGGCCTACATGCTGTCCCCGGCGGGCCAGGTCGCGCATAACGGCGGCGGGCGCGCATCGAGCCTGCTCGGCAACCTGCCCGGAACGCTCGCCGCACCGGACCGCAAGCGCGTGCGCACCGAGATTACCGCCGAGAAAGTGTCCCCGGAATACGCCGCGCTGATCGCACTTTTCGACAAGCTGTACCGGTAATCGCCGTTGCGTCGCTGGCAACCGGGCGGATCGGCGCCCGGCAGAATCAATGCTTGAACTCGCGCTCCTGATCGACGTCGGCAGCACCTGGACCAAGGGCGTCGCGGTGGCGCTGCCCGAGGGCCGGCTGGCCTGGCGCTGCCAGCTCCCGACCACGCTCGCCGAGGGAATCATGCACGGCGCGCAGGCGGTCATCGACGAACTGCAACGCAATGTTCCCGAAGGCTGCACTTTGGCGTTCCGCGGCGCCACCAGCAGCGCCGCAGGCGGGCTGCGGGTGGCCTCCATCGGGCTGGTGCCCGACCTGACCGGTCTAGCCGCGAAGCAGGCCTGCCTGGGCGCCGGCGCTCGCGTCGTATTCACCGGCGCCTATGCGCTTGCCGACGATGAAATCGCCGCGCTGCGCGCCGCAAGGCCGGACATCATCCTGCTTACCGGCGGCACCGACGGCGGCAACAGCGAGGTCATCACCGGCAACGCGAAGACACTCGCCCGGGCCAACGCCGAAGCGCCCCTGTCCGTCACGGTAGTGCTCGCCGGGAACAAGTCGGCGCGCGCGGCGTGCGAGGCCATCCTCAAGGCCGGCGGGCTCGAGGTGGTCGCCGCGCACAACGTGCTGCCGACCATCGATGAGCTCAAGGTCGAGTCGGCGCAGGCCGCCATCCGGGACGTGTTCCTCGAGCGCATCGTGCACGCGCGCGGCATCGACCAGCTGCGCGAATGGGCAACCGGCGGTCTCGCGCCCACGCCACGCGCTGTGCTGGAGGCTGCCGCCTTCCTCGCCGACGGCGCGCCTGCCTTCGGCACCACGGTAGTCGTCGACATCGGCGGCGCCACCACCGACGTGCATTCCATCGGCGGCGAGATGCCGCCGCCCGACGCCGTGCTGCGCGGTTTGCCGGAGCCGCGCGTCAAGCGAACAGTCGAGGGCGACCTGGGCCTGAGAGTGAGCGCCGCGGCCGCCACCGACGCGCTCGGGGCCGAGGCGCTGTCGAACGCGCTCGGCACCAGCGCCGCGCAGGTGATCGCAGAGGCGCAGCGCCGCGTGGACGCGCCCGACACGCTGCATGAGCAGGACCGCTTCGACCGTGAACTGGCCATCGCCGCGGTGGCCGAGGCGCTGAGTCGCCACGCCGGCCGCCTGGAGCAAACTCCCCTCGCCCGCGACGTCTGGTTCCAAGTCGGCAAGGATCTGCGCGAAGCGCACGTGGTGATCGCCAGCGGCGGCGTTTTCGCGGCCAGGGCCGACGCCGGCGAACTGCTCGCGCAGGCGCTTTCGCGGGCGCGCCGGCAGGGCGGGCTTGTCCCGGGCGACGCCGCGAAGCGGCTGATCGACCGGGATTACGTGCTCTTCGCGGTGGGACTGATGGCGAAGGCATGGCCCGAAGCCGCCGGGAACCTGGCGCGCGCAAGCCTGCGGACGCCATGACGGCGAGCGCCAAGAAAACACGGCAGCGCCCTCAGGAGAACAACGCGACCCTTTCCGAGACGGCTCCCGAGCGCTTGAGATCGGCGATTTCAGGGCGGCTGTAGCCCAGGCCCGCCAGTATCTCATCGGTATTGTCGCCGGGGTCGGGCGCGGGCCAACCCGCGCGGCTGGCGAACCCCGACACCTCCGGTCGGGCGGCGATCTGCTGCATCGCCCCCCAGTGCGGATGCTGCCAGCTCACGCGCAGTCCGGCGGCATCAAGGCTGCCATCGGCCTGCAGTTCCGCGACGGTCAGTTCCTGCACCGCGGGAATCCCTTCGGCGCGCAGCCTGGCCAGCAATCCCGCGCATGTGCCGCCTGCGAGCGAAGCCTCGATCTGCCGCAGCTTGCCCGAATCCTCCGGCGTCTCGATCAGGATCCTCACCCAGCCATCGGCGCAACGAACGGCCTGCGTTGGCGCCGGCGCATGCTCGCGCCCTCCGGACATCGCCGCAGCCAGTTCCTCCGACTGGATGAACGAAGCCGTTCGCGCAAGGCTTCCGCCAACCCACACCGCCGTACCCATCGCCCGTGCGCGGCGCAGCCCGAGCAGCACGCCGTAGGCGCCCAGCAATCCGGTGCTGTAGTCGTTGACCGGAACCGGGACCATCTGCGGTGTCCCGTCGCGCGCACGCGCCATCTGCATGCCGGTTGCCGCCTGGGCATTGTGTTCCCATCCGGCGCGTTCGGCCCACGAGCCGCCGAAATCGAAGGCATTGAGGGACGCATAGACGATGTCGCCCTTCCGGCGAACCGCATCCGCGAACCCGAGGCCGAGCTTGTCCATCTTGCCGGCACGAAAGTTCTCGACCACAACATCGGCCTTTGCCATCAACCGAAGCGCTATGTCGCGCCCGGTCGGCCGGGTCAGGTCAAGGGCGATGCTGCGCTTGCCGCGGTTGACGTCCAGCCACCCATACATGCTGGTGGGCCTTACCGGAGCATCGATCTTGATCACCTCGGCACCCAGTTCCGCAAGGGTGCGCCCGCAGGTGGGCCCGGCGAGGATGATGGCAAAGTCGACGACGCGAAGACCCGCCAGGGGAAGACCCGTGTTCGCACCGGCTTTGGCAGCCGGCATGGCGGGGGCAGCCGATCGCAGCCCGGCGTCTTGCGCGCCCGCGCCGGCGCTCCCCGCCGGACCCGCAGCGAATGCCCTGACGGCCGGGACGACCGGCACCGGCTCACGGCCCGCGGCGCCGGCGGGGCCTTTCACGCCCTTGACGATGATCCCGGCGGCATCGGCATGCTCGACGTTCAGCCACTCCGCCCTGGACCTGCACACCGTGCAGGCCCCGCCGGCGGCGTTGATCTGTTCCTCCCATTGCAGCGCAGGATGCTCCCTGAACATTGCCGAGAGCCGCGCGCGCCACATCTCTTCGGACGCCCGGTCAGGCAGCAGGTGCAGCCCGGTTGATGCCGCTTCGCACCACTCCATGCACCCGCCAACTTTCAACATGGCCTCCACGAAACGGCCGGAGTGTCCCTGCATCTGTACATGACGCCCGTCGGCGCAGGCGTAGATCTCCGCCAGCGGAAGGTGAGGGATTGTCAGCGGGTCGACGAGCCGCTTGTCATCCAGCTCGAGCAGCTTTCTCGCCATGACCGTGATGCCCGCCGCAAAGAGCGGGAACTCGACGTGGTTGCCCGAGCCGGACTCATCACGCGCCTTCAGGCTCGCCACCACGTGAATGGCACCCCAGATCGCGCCGTAGGCGCTGGCCATCGATAGCGGCTCAGGGTCGGGAACCCCGCCACCGATGCGGTTAAGCCCCAGCTCCGCATGGATCATTTCATCGACCAGTGTGCTGCGATCCGACCAGCGCGGGTGGGTGCGCGGAAAATCGGTGAACCGGACGTAGATGACACGCGGGTCGGCCCGGCGCCAATCGGCCGCCTCGATGCGCGTCCCGGCAGCCGCGGTCTGGTCATCGATCACGATGTCGATGGCGGGATCAAGGGACATCGCGGGCGTTCCGCCCGCGCCGCCCTCGCCCGACCGCACCTCCCGCGCTCCCTGGCAGGCGAGCAGGCTGCCGAGCATTGCGCCGACGCGGCTCCTGCCGAGGCGCATGAAGCGGGCGCCTCGCAACAACTGCGCGGCATCGCCCGCGGTGGCGCCGGCCAAGGATCTTGCCGCATTGTTCACGAGTTCACTCACGCGTATTCATGCAGATGGTTAGCAACCGGGCACGGCGCCACCTCGGCCTGGGTGTAAAGCGGCTCCCGGCCGGCGAAGGGCACCGGACTCGAGTCGCGCAAACCCTGGAAGTCCTCGATCTTGTCGGTGGGCACAGGGTCCTCAAGCCCGAAGGGCGCAATTGCCGGCGGCAAAGTATACCTGCTGCAATGTCGCCCAATTACGACGCTATGAAGCTAATATCGCCTGCGCAGGCCGGCCCGAAATGACATACCCGGAGACAACCCATGACGAGAATACGCATCCCCGAGGGCGACGGCACGGAACGCGACAGGATCTTCGCACTGCGCCCGCAACACGGCGCCGCGCTCGAAGCCCTGCGCGTCGCGGTGTACGACCACGCCACGCTGCCGCATCGCGTCGCCGAACTGGCACGCTACCGGATCGCCATCGCCAACGACTGCCCGGTCTGACTGGACACAAGGTTCCCGTCGGGCACGGGACAGGTTCCAGCCGAAGTGCTGTACCAGAATATCCTCAATTTCCGCGACAGCGACCTGTACACGGAGGCCGAGAAGGCGGCCATCGAGTACGCCGAGCTGTTCACCACCAACCACCACGCCATTGACGACGGGATCTTCCAGCGCCTGCGCAAGCACTTCAACGAAGGCGAGATCGTCGAGCTGTGCATTCTTGTCGCGCGGCACTTCGCCTTCGGCCGCCTGACCAAGGTGCTGGTGATCGACCACGTCTGCCCGCTGCCGGGCATGCCGGCGTATCAACCATAACTGATAGTCAAATTGTCATGTGGCTTCCGTTACTACGCTTGCAAGGCGAATACTGACATGATCCGGGCGGCACCCGAGCCGGAGGTGCTGCCTCAAGCCCCCGCTAGGCCTCGCTGCGCGGTGCGGGCCCGCGATAGATCGACATGGTCTGTCCGCCGTCCACCGGATAGATGTTGCCGGTGAGATGCGCGGAATCACCCGAGGCAAGGTGCAGCTCGGCGTCGATTTTCCGCAGTCCGAAATCGGCACTTGGCCTGACTGGTTTTTTGTGCCAGGTTCATTGACGCACTTTACTGCAGAGCGGCCGCTTGTTCCAAGACGGGTGGTTGCGGGTTGATCGCCACAGGTGCCGGTGGTCGGTAGCCCAGTGAGCTGTGGGGTCGTATGGTGTTGTAGTCCTTCCGCCACCGCTCGATCACC
>VGIE01000012.1 GCA_016867955.1 Betaproteobacteria bacterium | reverse complement strand
TACGAGCCGAAACTGGCAACGGGCGTCGTGGCCATTTCAGGCACCCTGGCGATGCTGATTCCGCCCAGTATCGCCCTGGTGCTGTTTGGTCTGATCGGCGACGTGAACATCGGCAAGCTTCTGGTCGGCGGGGTTCTCCCGGGCGCCCTGGTAACCCTGGCAATCATCCTGACCGTCCTCGCGCTGGTCGCGCTCGATCCAGGCCGCGCGCCGGCCGGGCGCAGCTACAGCTGGGGCGAGAGGCTGTCCTCGCTCGGCACGACCGGCCCCGCGCTGCTGCTGCTCTTCCTGGTAACCGGCGTGATCTATGCCGGCATCGCCACGCCGACCGAGGCCTCGGCGCTGGGTGCATTGGGCGCCTTCGCCCTCGCCCTGGCCTCCGGCAAGCTGTCGATGCCGACGATCTGGAAGGCGTTGGCGCGCTGCGCCGCGGTCACCTGCATGCTCCTGCTGATCATCCTGGGCGCGAAGATCTTCGGCTATTTTTTCGCGCTGACGCGGGTCACGCACGACATCGTCACCTACGTTGCCGCGCTTGACGTGTCGCGCTGGACCATCGTCGTACTGATTTTCCTGA
Organism: Betaproteobacteria bacterium; assembly: GCA_016867955.1. Taxonomy (GTDB): domain Bacteria; phylum Pseudomonadota; class Gammaproteobacteria; order Burkholderiales; family SG8-39; genus CAIYPG01. The sequence continues at coordinate 16,315 of VGIE01000012.1, read as the reverse complement.
TCTACTTCATCCTCGGTTTCTTCATGGATCAGATCGCCATCCTGGTGCTGACCGTGCCGGTGGCGCTCCCGGTGGTCCAGGCACTTGGCTTCGACCCCGTCTGGTTTGGCGTGATCGTCATCGTGCTGGCCGAAGTGGGGCTGGTGACGCCACCAATGGGCCTCAACGTGTTCGTCGTGTCGAAATACACCGGCCGCCCGGTGAGCGAAGTATTCCTGGGCGTCACACCGCACGTGGTGGCCCACATCATCATCGTCGCCATCCTGATCGTGTTTCCGCAAATCATCCTCTGGCTGCCCTCGTCCATGGGACGGCCCTGAGTCGCCAGCCGCACGACCCATCACCTGAAATCAACGCCCCTCAAAAGGAGAAATGACGTCATGAATATCGGCAAGAAGACCATCCTGGCGGCACTGCTCGCCACGCCGCTGGCAAGCGCTCCCGCGCTCGGCCAGCAAATCGTCCTGCGCGTCGCCGACCACTACCCGGCCGGGTCCCCCAGCGCGGCGATCACCGCAAAGCACTTCATGGACGAGGTGACCAGGCAGACGAATGGCAAGGTCAAATTCGAATATTTCCCGGCTGAACAGCTGGGCAAGGCGAAGGACATGCTGACCCTGACCGTCTCTGGCGTCACCGATATCGGCTTCGCGGCGCCAGCCTACGTGTCGGACAAGCTGCCGCTGGGCGCCGTCGCCGAACTGCCAGGAACGTTCTCCGATCCCTGCGAGGGGACGCTGGCGTTTCACAAGCTTGGCCGCGAGGGCATTCTTGCCGAGCGGGAATACAAGCCGAACCAGGTACGCCTGCTGATTGTCCTTACGCTGCCTCCCTACCAGATCCTGACGCGCCCGACCCTCACCGGCCTTGCCAGCATCAAGGGGCTGAAGCTGCGCACCGGCGGCGGATTGCAGGACCTCTCGATCACCGCGCTGGGCGCCGTCCCCGTTCGTATCGCCGGGCCGGACGTCTATGAATCGATGGCCCGTGGCACGCTCGACGGGCTGGTTTTTCCGCTGCCCTCGATCGAGCAGTTCAAGCTGCAGGAGCATGTGAAGTTCTCCACCACCGGGCTGAATTTCGGCAGCTTTGCCTCGACCTACGTGATCAGCGAGCGCAAGTGGAACAGCCTGCCGCCGGATGTCCGCGCGGTAATGGACAAGATGAGCCTCGAGACCAGCCGCCACGCCTGCCAGGCGATGGGGAAAGACATGGGGCCTGCTGTCGAGCGGCTGAAATCGGCCGGAGTCAAGTTCGTCGAATTCAGCGCCGCCGACAAGGCGACAATCAGCCAGACGCTGCGACCGGTCGGCGAGCAATGGGCCAAGCAACTTGACGGCCGCGGCCAGCCCGGCACGGCCGTGCTGAACGCGTTCCTAGGGGCGCTGAAGAAGTAGCGCCATCCCCCGCTTCCGCAAGGAGCAGTGAAGGCGACTCGGCAGCGCCGCGAGTGTGTACAAGGGCCGCGCTGGCCCGGGCACTAGCCGATTCGCCACTCGCGGCACGAGCGCAAGCCCTCAATCCCGGTGCCCGCGGGCATCGGCATCTCGCCCAGGGAACTGCGCATGCTGCCCAGGTCCCGGCGCGAGGCGCGGACCAACCTGAGGCGCTGGACGATCCTCCCGCGCGGCGGCCACCTAGCGCCCGCGGAACGCCCCGGGCAGGTGATCCCGGAGTACCGGGCGTTCTTTCGCGCGCTGCGCTGCGCCTGCCCGGCCCGTCATGCCCGGCCCATACCGCCGCCAGGCGCCCGGGTCATCGGGATATTGGCGGCAGACAGCGCCAGACGGTAGAGCGGATCTCCCGGATCCACGGCACAACGAGCCGCAAGTACGCGGCCCACTCGGATTCGGGATTCACCCCCGCGCGCACTTCGGTGCGATAGTCGAAGTCCCGGTACGGCCAGATGTGAACCACGCGGTCGAGGATGTCTGTTTGCGGAATCCACACACCCATGTTCGGTGAGTACTTTTCCCGAAGCGGCATGACCGCGGCGATCTCGATGGCGAAGGAACTGGGCGTAAGGAAGCTCGCCGTGCCCTCGGCCGGCAACGCCGCCGGTGCGCTGGCTGCCTACGCTGCGCGCGCCGGCATGGAGGCCCACATCTTCATGCCCAAGGACACGCCGCGCGCCAACGTGGTCGAGTGCGAGCAGACCGGGGCCCACGTCACCCCGATGGACGGGCTGATCACCGATTGCGGCGCGGAAGTCGCACGCCGCAAAGACGCCGAAGGCTGGTTCGACGTGTCGACGCTGAAGGAGCCGTACCGGGTGGAGGGCAAGAAGACCCTCGGGTATGAACTGGGCGAGCAGCTCGACTGGCAGTTGCCCGACGTGATCATCTATCCGACCGGCGGGGGCACTGGCTTGATCGGCATGTGGAAGGCGTTCGACGAGATGCAACAGTTGGGCTGGATCGGATCGCACCGGCCGCGCATGGTGACGGTGCAGGCGACGGGCTGCGCGCCCATCGTGCGCGCATTCGAGCGCGGCGAGCGCTTTGCCGCCGAATTCGAGAACGCACACACCACGGCCTCCGGGCTGCGCGTACCCAAAGCGGTCGGCGACTTCCTGATTCTGGATGCCATACGCGCGTCCAGCGGGACGGCAGTGGCGGTGAGCGACGAGGAACTGCTCGCAGCGACGCGCGAGATCGGCGCGGCCGAAGGGGTGTTCTGCGCGCCGGAGGGCGGCGCCTGCCTGCCCGCATTGCGCATGCTGATGGCCGCGGGGAAGGTCGGACGGGATGAGCGCGTCGTGCTCTTCAACACCGGTGCCGGCGTGAAATACATGGAGTCGTTCGGCGGTTGACGCGTCGGCCCTCCCGGCGCGCGGATCGCGCGGCCGGGACGGCGTTCTCCGGTGCGGGACTACTTGGCCGCGCCGCTTGCTGCCTTGGCTGCCTTTGCTGCCTTGCGTTCTTCGCGCTTCTTTTCGCGCTCGGCCTTTTTCTTCTCGTGCTCGGCTTTCTTCTTCTCCCGCTCCGCTTTCCTCGCTTCATGTTCGGCCTTCATGGCCTCGCGGTTGGCCTTCATCTTCTCGCGATCCGCTTTCATCGTCTCGCGGCGCTCCTTCATCTTCTCGCGATCGGCCTTCATGGCTTCGCGGTTGGCCTGCATTTTTTTCATGGTCGGCCTTCATGGCCTCGCGATTTGCCTTTGGCGCAGCGGCCGACGGCGAGGCGGTCTGGGCCAGGGTTGAAGCGGGCAACGAGATGACGGCTGCGGCGACAAGCGTGATCAGCTTCATGGGGGCTCCCGAGGTGTGCTGTTCCAATAGGTTGTTCATGTGGACGGAGTTCGAGGGACGGGAAGGTACGGCCCGTTCCGCATCGCGTGAAGTATAAGCTGAACGAACAACCATAAGAATGCCCTATTCGGGCAGGCGTTGACGAATCTTCGCGTACACCTCGACCCTGTAGGTAAAAGGACTCCGAGATGGCAAAGTCGAAACCGCGGTGGGCCCGACAGCGCCAGGAGCAGGATGTCCCGGATTCCTGCCCTCAAGATATCCCGAATGCCCGTGCTGGAACAGCAAAGCAAATATCGGATAAGCTGCGCGCTGCAGTGTTTCAGGGATCACAACTGCCCGGAACCTAGGCCCGATGCGCAAGTCTCTGCCATGGGATTGCAGATCATGGGCAAGGTGCGGAAAGCGGCACAAGTTCCCGCAGGGAGAGCAAGATCATCATTCGACATGGCAATGCAAATCGGGCACATCCTGCAACAAGGTGTCCTTCACAATGCACGATAATCCGCACATCCGGCCTTGGATTGTCCGGGATACGTTGTGCGGGGCTTTCAATTGAGGTTTCAATACTGACAGGAGTTCTGCAATGATCGATTTCCCGACTCCGATCGAGACGGCGTTGTCCTACATTCGGATCTACAACTCCCATGATCCTGTCGCGCTCAGAAAGCTCTATCGGGACGACTTCCTGGTTGAGAATCCCCTGTGGAGCGGAACCAGGACTGTCGACGAAGTGGTGACGACCATTCAGCACGTATGGGCCACACTCCCCGATGCCCGAATGGAATTGAAGAACATCATTGCAGACGGGAATGTGGTTGCCCTCGAATTCGTTTTTGCCTGGACCGATGATTCACTGGAGGCAAAAGCAGGAAACGGCGGTCGACCCGTCAGTCAAGGAGTGCCTGTCGTCGACGTTTTTCATGTGCGTGAAGGCAAATTGGCGGCACTTCGTGCGTACATGGATCACGGACCGGTCGCCGAGGCCCTGGCGGCTCGCGCGCGCCGCTCGTAGAGCGACACCGGTGACTACCGAGGTCACCGCCAGTACCGCTTGAGTCCGGTATTGCCTTGGTCGGCGCGGACCGACATCCGGACACCGCCCTCGCAACCTCGTGACCGCCTGCCCTGACTGGCCCGTTGGGAGCCCCGGCTCTGCCGGGGGATACTTGCGTGACGCGAGAGCCTTGCGCTGGCCGGACTGATCAGGGAGCACATGGACGCTTTTGACTTCGTCATCGTCGGCAGTGGCGCAGCCGCATCAGTGCTCGCCGCACGACTATCCGAGGATGGAACGCGCTCGTTGTGCGTACTCGAGGCGGGTCCTCCCGACTCCAGTCGCTACATCCGCATTCCCGCCGGATTCATGAAGACGATATTCGATCCGGAGGTCACTTTCCAGTACCTGAGCGAACCGAGCGAGGGTACGGCGGGCCGAAGGGTGTTGACGATCCAGGGCCGCATCGTTGGCGGCGGCGGTACGATCAACGGCATGATGTACGTACGCGGACAACCGCAGGACTTCGACGGCTGGGCCGCCTCGGGCAATCCGGGCTGGAGCTACGCCGAGGTGCTGCCGTACTTCAAGCGAACCGAATGTCGCATGGGCACAGGCGATGATCGCTACCGCGGCCGCGACGGGCCACTTCCCGTGACGTCGTTCCACTATCCCAATCTTCTTTGCGACGCGTTCATGGAAAGCGCGGTGGCCTGCGGTATTCCGCGCAACAACGACTACAACGGACCGGTGCAGTTCGGTACGGGCCAGTATCAGACGCTGATCCGAAATGGCAGGCGGGTGAGCGCCGCACATGCGTTCCTTCATCCCGCGGTCCGCCGTGGCGGCGTGGATTTGCGCACGCACGCACACGCCAGCCGCATCCGCTTCGACGGCCGGCGCGCCATGGCCGCACAATCGCGCAGCGGCGTGCCCGAACTGAGGATGGAGAGCTTCATGCGCGGACCCCGCCGATCGCGCGGCGGGCGGTTGGCGCCATTTACTTCATGATCCTGTTCCAGTGCTCGCGGTAGGCGCGCACCACGTCGGGCGTGTACTTCGACGCGTCGAACACCTGGATCTCGGAGGCCGGCATCGATCCCGGAATGTTGGGCCGCGGGCTCGCGCCCTCGCCGGTACCGTAGAGGATGGTCTGGCCTTCCACCGACATGAGGTAGTCCAGCACCACCAGCGCGGCGTTCGGCCGCTTGCTCCAGCTGAACGCGGCCGCGGCATACTCGAAGCCGAACGCCGGCACCGGACGCACGAAGTTGATCGGCGCGCCTCGCTCCATGAGTGGCTTGGTAGTGGTGACGGTGGCAGTGCCCGGGGTGGCGGCGATCTCGCCCGAGGCAATCGCCTGCGACGTGCCCACCGCGCTGGCGTACAGCTTGACGTTGAGCGCTTTCAGCCGCGCGAGGTAATCGGGCATCTGGGTCTTTTCCATCCAGTCATACCAGGCCACCACGGAGCTTGCCGCCAGTTCGTTGGCACCGATGCGTCCCTTGAAATCGGGCGTGAGCAGATCCGCGTAGCGCCTGGGCGGCGTGGGCACGAGTTTCGTGTTGTAGACCATGACGAAGGGCTCGATGCCGATGGCCACCACGTTGGCCCCGCGCCAGTACTGCTTCGGCCAGTCGGCGGCGCTGGGACCCACCGGCTTCAGCAGCAGGCCCTCCTTGTCGCGGCTCTGGAACCACAGCACCTCGGCGCCCAGCCATACGTCGCCGCCATCGGCACCCGCGGCGCGTTCCTGGTCGACGCGCGCCACCATCTGGGCACTGGTGCCCCGCACATAGTCGATGGCGATATCCGGGTAGGCCTTCTTGAAACCCGCTAGCAGGCGCTGCCCGGCCTCGATCGGCGTGCTGCCGTAGAAGACCACCCTGCCCTCCTTCCTCGCGGCCGCCATGACCCCGGCCCATTCCGCAGTCTGCGCCGGTGAGGTGCCCGGCAGCAGCACTCCCGCGGCAATGGCGACCGCAGTCGCGGCAAGCGCCTTCGCCCTGCCAGACTTCAGGCGCTGCCGCGCCGGGATTTCGTGTGATCGCATTGCTTGTTCCTCCGGTTGTTAGGGGGTTGGTCCGTCAATGGTGATTCAACTGCAACCTGCAAACCCGTTCAGAGCGTCGCGCCTCCCCAAACGCAAAGTGCCTGTTCCGGGACGCCGGCAACATCCGTTCACCCCGGCAGCCTGAACAGCCGGCGGGCGTTGTTCCACAGGATGTTCTCCTTGTCGTGCGCCGGGATGCCCCTGGACTCCCGGATGCCCAGCAACACATAGGGCACTTCATAGGTAAGCGGATCCAGGTACAGGTCCGAGCCGAACACGATGCGCTCGGAACCGATGTGCTCGATGAATTCCTCGAGCACCCGCCCCAGGGAAAACAGCGCTGCCGTGTCGAGATGGATGTTCGGGCAGCGCCTGCAGATGCCCAGCAGGTAGCGGCATTGCGTGAGCTGGGTCATGCCGGCCAGGCCGATGAACGTGACTTCCGGAAAAGCATCGGCGAGGACTTCCAGCTGCCAGGCCGACTCGAGCATTGACTCGGCCATCACGTGGACAAACGCGGGCAGCTTCAGTTCTGCCGTCTTCTTCAGGAACGGCCACATGCGCCGGTCGACCATGGCCGTGCCCTGGAAGTGATGGTGCCAGACCACCCCGTCCAGCCTCAGCTCACCGGCAATGCGCTCGAGTTCGGCCAGGCCCTCCTTCTCTCCATGGAGCAGTTCCACGGTCCCCAGCGCGACGGGAAAGCGGTCCCGGTAGCGACGCTTGTATTCGGCGGCGAGGTTATTGAAGCGGCGCGTGTCTGGCTGCCCGGTGGGCCGCTCGTATTGCTGGGTGGGCGACATCGCGCACTGGTCGATGCCGAAGCGATCCATGATGGCGATGCGCTGCCGGTAGTCCTGATCGAGGTTCCACTCCGCATCCGGCATCGCAGGTCCTTGAGCGACCTGCACCAGGCCAAAATGCTGGTGGATGTCGAATATCCGGCTGCCGGTCATGAAATTCCTTCCCTTGGTGAATTAGCCTGCTGCACAGCGCAGCGCACTCGGGTACTTTGGATCTCCGAGTTGCGCTGGCGCGCGCCTGGAGCTGCGTCAACCGTGCCTGCAAATTCTAGCGGCAATGTCTGCGGCAGCGTCTTGAACTTTACAGCTGAATCGGGTTCCATCGGTGCCGATTAGCGTGCCGCAGTGCCAGGCGCGGGCAGCGCCACGGGAATCGAAACAGAGCGTCGAACCCATCAGACCCTCGCGCGCTTCGATGCCCGGTGGCGGCGGATGAGCCAGCCATAGATCCCGGCATTGACCAGCACCACCAGCGCGGCAAGAGCAAACTGGATTTCGCGCGTGAGGCCTTCGGGATAGATGATGGCCAGCAGATAGTGTTCGATGAAGCTCTCGGCATAGCCCGACTGCCCGGCTCTAATGCGAAAGTGGTTCTCGACGTACGTGAGCGGGCAGACGCGGCCACTGAGCTCGACGAAGAAGCCCCAGGCAGCGGCCGGCAGGTGGATTGCGACAATCCAGGGCCAGCGCGCCGCCAGCGCCGCACCGACCAGCGCAAAGGCGATGAAGGCCAGGTGGAGCAGCAGCACCCCATCGGCGGCGAATCGGTAGAGCATGATCGTGCCCGCGCTTGCGGAGGAGACTTAACGGAACCGCACGCCGAATGACGATGCCGTCAGGCGAAGGCCTTTCCCGCTACCCGGCGGCCATGGGCTGCGGCTACCCTGCCTCGCGCATCGGCGGCGTGCGCGAGTCGCGCCCGGAGCGCAGCGCGCGCCCGGGGAACACGCCCTGGAACCAGCCGTCGCGGAAGATCTCGGTCCCGCTGACGATGACATGGCCGACGCCGGTGGCCTCGGCGAACAGGCGGCCGGCGCCGGCCGGGAGGTCGAAGCGCATGTGCAGCGGGCCGTGGCCGACGGTATCGGGGTCGAAGATGACGAGGTCGGCGCGGTAGCCGGGCTTCAGCTCGCCGCGGTCGGAGAACCCCATCAGCTGCGCCGGGCGCGAGGTGATCTGGCGCACGGCATCCTCCAGCCCGATCAGCTGCTTCTCGCGCACGCCGATCGACAACAGCTGCGGGAAGAAGGCAAAGCTGTCGGTCATGTCGAGGTGGGCGCCGGCGTCCGATGCGCCGATCAGCGCGCGGGGGTCGCGCCAGACTTCGCTCCTCACGCGCCAGCTCTCGGCATCGTTGTGGCGGCGCGGCAGCACGAAGGTGGTCTTCAGCTCGTCGGCAAGCGCGATGTCGAGCATCATGTCGAGCGGCGTCTTGCCGGCGGCCCTGGCGACGTCGCCCAGCACCTTGCCCTGGTGCGGCCGAGTGTCCGGGCTGAAGGTCTCCCCCAGCGTCCACTCATGGAAGTTCGCCAGGGTGGCGCGCTGGTTGGGCGGCGCTTCCTCCGCGCCGGCACGCAGCATGGCGCGCACCGACGGATCCGACAGGGCGCGCATGCGCTCGGCCTTGGGCACATGCAGGATCTCGGCCCAGCCGGGCAGGATATCCAGCACGAAGCAACTGGTGAAATTGAGCCGCAGGTCGCCGGGCTTGACCACCACCAGCGGCAACACGCGCGCGCCCTGCTGCGCGGCGTAGTCGCTGGCGGCAAGTTGCGCGCGGAAGAGCTCGGGCGCGCGCGCGCTGGGCAGCAGCGCATTCCAGTTCAGCGGGCGGCCGGCGGCAAGCGAGATGTCGGTCATCAGCTGCATCTGTTCGGGCGTGAAGGGCTGCTGCACGTCGAGCGAGAATTCGATCGAGGTGCCGGGGAAATCGCGCACCACGCCGGCCAGCGCCAGCAGCTCGGCGCGGTCGGCGAGGCGCGAGGGCACCGGGTTGCCGTCGGGGTCGCTGTGGGCGGGCGAGATGGTGGTTGAGAAACCCATGCCGCCTGAGGCCAGCGACTCGCGCAGCAGCGCCTGCATGCGGGCGAGGTCGGCGGGCGTTGCCGCATCGGTGTTGGCGCGCGGGCCCATCGCCGAGCGGCGCAGCGCCGAGTGGCCGACCATGAAGGCGGCGTTGATGGCCAGCCTGCCGTCGAAGCGATCGAGGTACTCGCCGAAGCCCGACCAGCCCCAGTCGGAGCAGGCTTGGAGCGACTCGAGCGGCATGCCCTCGACGCGCGACAGCATGCGCATCAGGTAGTCGCCGGTGCCGCTGCCGGCCAGCGGCGCTACCGAGAAACCGCAGTTGCCGCCGACGATGGTGGTGATGCCGTAATGGCTCGAGGGCGCGAGCGTCGGGTCCCAGAAGACCTGCGCGTCATAGTGGGTGTGTATGTCGATGAAGCCCGGCGCCAGCACGCGACCGCCGGCGTCGATGGTCCGGGCTGCGGCCTCGGGCACCGCGCCGACGGCGACGATGCGGCCGTCCGTCACGCCGAGGGCGCCGTGACGCCGCGGCGCACCGCTGCCGTCAATCAGTGTCGCGTTGTCAATGCGCAGGTCCAGCATGTGAAATCTCCTCGTTGCCCCATGGCGCCGCGCCTTATTGCTGCGGCCGATTGTTGTGAACTTACCTCATTCCCCCACCACGCGCTCCACCGTGCCCGTCCTGATCCAGTTGATGATGGCGCGCACCGCCTCGGTCTCGCGTCCATGGTGCGAATGCAGGTGGCCGCCGCCGCAGGGATCCCCCTCCTCGAGGCCGCCGCGCACCGTGACGAGGTTGTCGGCGGCGTAGGCCTTCACCATCGGGTAGGGAGTGACGCGGCAGGCGTCGCGCTCGTTGTGGAGGTGGAGCATCGGGGCGCCCGCGGCGCGGCGCGGGAAGTCGGACGACACCGTGCCCAGCATGGTGAACAGCGGACCGCGCAGCGCGCCCGGCACGTTGATGGTTGCCGAGTGGATGGTGCCGGCAATCTCATCCTTGCCCAGGTTGATGGCCAGCCAGCGCGAGCTCACCGAGCCGATGCTGTGGCCGAGGATGAAGAAGCGCTTCAGCCCGTGCTGCTCGCGCAGCCGCGCCATGAGCTTGCGCACGTCGTCGGCGTGGGCCCTGGAGGAGCGGTAGTCGTTGTGGCAGTTGGTGGCCGGCGGGCGCGGGTTCTCGCCCCACTGGTCGGTCGGGCAGTCCACCAGCACCAGGGCGATACCCGCCTTCATCAAGTCCGGCAGTCCCTTGCCCAGCCAACCGAGGTTGCGGCCCTTGTCCTGCAGCGAATTGAGCAGCATGTAGCCGGGAAGCCCGCGGAAATACAGCAGCGAGGCATCCGTGGGCGAGCCCGGCAGCATCAGGATGGCGCGCTGCTGCACGGGAACGCTGCCGCCGCCATCGCTCCTGCTGCGCCCGGTATCGACGGCGATGAACACTTCAGTCGGCGCCTGCGCGTCGGCGGCGCCCGCGCCTGCCAATGCGAACATGGCGCACGCAACCCATGCTGTGCCCCGTATCATTTCCCCCTCTCCCTTGATGGGCCCGGCCAGTCCGGTCTCAAGGAAACATTCTAAGAGCCCCTGACAGAATTGCCATCAGGGGCTCTTGAAGCAGGCGAGCGCGAGGAGTATCCCGTCGCATTGTTAGGCGCACCAAGGGTCCCTGGCACGATTGCGATGGTCGGCGCGGCTCTCCCCGTGCTCGACAGCGCGCGCGCTGCCCCGTCGCGGGCTCACTTCGCCGCGTCGATCCCGTAGAGCCGCGCGCAGTTGTCCCACAGGATCCTGCGCTTGGATGCCTCGCTCACCCCCTTCATGGCGAGAAAGTTGTTGGTCGCCTCGGGGAAGATGCCGTCTGCATGGGGATAGTCGGTTGAAACAACGATATGCTCGTCGCCGATCTGGTCGATGACGCGAGCCAGTTGCTCCTCATCGGCGTCGGTGGCGACGTAGCAGTTGCGAAAGAAGTATTCGCTCGGTTTCGCCGAGAGCTTCACCTCGCAACCGCTGCCGTACTTCTCCCACTGGTCATCGAGGCGCTCGAGCCACCAGGGCAGCCAGCCGCAGGTGCTCTCGAGGAACGCCACCCGCAGGCCCGGGAAACGCTCGAACACCCCGCCCATGGACAGCGACGCGAGGGCGAGCATGTTCTCCATGGGGTTGCGCGCCGCGTGCGAAATGGGGAAGAACGCGGTGTGTCCCGCATAGCGCATGCCGATGTCGGCCTTGAGCGACGAGGCGCCGGTGGGGTGGAAGCCCACGGCGATGCCGAGGCGCTCGACCTCGGCCCAGAGCGGGTCGAAGAACTCATCGTGCAGAACGCGGCCGTTCACCGGCGTGGGCACGCCGACGATGGCCACGGCCCCCAGCTCAGTAGCCGCGCGGCGCGCCTCTTCCGCAGCCAGGCGCGCGTCGTGAAACGGCACCTGCGCGGCGAGCCGCATCCGCTGCGGGTTCAATCGGACGTAATCATGGGTCCAATTGTTGTAGGCGCGGCAGAGCGCCAGGGCATAGCCGGGCTCGAGCTGATCGGCACAGAGGATCTGGCGGCCCCGCGTCGCGTACAGCACGCCGATGTCGATGCCCTCGAGGTCCATCGCCGCGAGGTGTGTTTCGGGGTCGAAGCCGCGCTCCATTGCGAGCTGGTAGTGGGCATTGCTCGCCACCGTGCGCCGCTCGAGGGCGCTGATGTTGCCCACAGCTGCCGCGTGCTGGTGATAGGCAGGAATGGCCTGTCCCTGCACCATCATGGTCTTGTTGGTGGTGCTCTTGGGGAACAGCGGGTTGTGCGAAAACTTCGGCGCCTGGGGTTTCCACGCGCTGTCGAGGAAGCGGTCCCACAGGTCGTCGGGCTCCATCAGATGGAGATCGCTGTCCATGACGTGCAAGCCGTTCTTCATTGCGCCTCCCTGATTCGATTCCGCAGGATGCGCCGGCGACGCCGGCAGAATCGGATCCGCGATGCACTTGCGGGCAGGACGGCAAGGCCAGGCGCCGGCCCGGCCATGCCCTCAACTGGGACTCGGCCGAGCCCATGCGCCGCCACGCGGCGCCAAGCGGATTGCACAAAGCGCTACTGCGGTTTCAGCCCCATCTTCTGGGCCGCCCTGACATAGCGCTCGCGCTCTTTCACTTGCGTCTCGCGCCATTCTTCCGGCGTGCCGCCGCTCGGCTCAGACCAGAAGGACTTCCAGGACCATTCGCTGATGGCGGGGTCCTTCATGATGGCGTTGAATTCGGCATTCAACTTGTCGACGATGGGCCTGGGCATCCCCTTCGGCCCCGAGACACCGATGGCATTCGGGACCATGGTGACTTGCGGTGAGATTTCGCCCATGGCGGGCACGTCCGGCGTCATGGGAAAGCGCTTGGGCGAAAGGACGGCCAGCACGCGCAGCTTGCCGCTGTCCAGATGGGGGCGGACCACCGAGTAGGCGGTCTGCGCCATCTGCACTTCGCCGGAAAGCAGGTTGCTGATCATGGTGCCGCCGGTGCCCTGGTAGAGCACGGGGTTGATGGTAATTCCCAGCTCGTCGAACATCAGCGTGGCGTCCATCTGCGTGTTGATGGCCGGGAAGGCCATCGCCAGCTTGCCCGGGTTGGCCTTGGCCCAGGCGAACATCTCGTGCATCGTCTTGTACGGCGCGGACCCGGTGGCGATGTAATAGCCCGGCGTCAGCACCAGCCGGATGATATGGCTGAAATCGTTGATCTGGTCGATGGTGAAGGACTTCTGCACCAGCGGATTGGCGATGTAGATGCTCACATAGAGCAGCAGCGTGTACCCGTCGGGCTTCGCCTGCGCGACGTGGTTCATGGCAATGAAGGCATTGCCGCCGGGGCGGTTCTCAACGACCATGGGCTGGCCGACGCGCTCCTTGAACTTCTCGGCGACCTTGCGTCCGAGCAGGTCCTGGCCCGAACCCGGGCCGGGGGAGATCACCAGCGTAATGGGCCGCGCCGGGAATTCCTGCGCGACTGCCGATCCGGCCAGTGTGGTCGCCAGGACCAAGAGTGCCCGAGCCAGCGGTCGATATAACGAAAACATGTCAATCATGTTCATTCCTCCTCTAGGATGATGGTATGGCTGCCACTGTAGTTCCGTTGCTACCACTCCGCGGTACCGGTTGCCATCGCGCCGCGCCCCGCATCTGTTGGGAATCGGGATTCGCATCGGCAGCGTGGCGGAAGAGGCAGCCCGACTCGGCACGCATTTCATTCTCCGTTCCGGAGGGCCGGCGCCCGCCGGCATGAACGGCTACCCTCGCGTCATTGCATCATACAGATCGGTTCTCGCACTCGTCACGTCCTGGACCGCGGCATTGCTTTTCGCGCCAATGAACTTCAGCGTGTTCTTCTTCGCCTTGGCGTTCAGCCCCACGAACTGCAGCAGCAGCAGCGGGGTCGTACCGTCCATGCGGTACCCATAGGCCGTGCCACGCGGAACGCAGATCCCGTCGAACTGATTCAGCTTGTGCGTGTTTCCGTCCCCGTCCTGGAAGACGGCCGACCCCTGGATGACGAACCACACCTGGTCCATTGCCGCGTGCAGGTGCAGCGGCGCGTCGCCGCCTTCCTGCAGCATGTGCATCGCGCTGTAAATCATGTCGGTGGTACACAGCCGCGTAAGGGACTTCCGCTTGCCTTCGCCGAGCTCCGGCTGCCTGTAGCTGAAACGCTGCAATCCCTTCCTGTGCCGGGGCATGAGATGGGGCTGAAACCCGCTGCGCAGCAATTCCGCCAGTGAAGCGGTACTTTCGGTCGCGCTGTCCACGACTCCTCCTCGAAATCCGGATGATATGCGACTGCTCCTGCTCGGTCCGTCCAGCGTGGCTGCCGGAATAGTATGGGGATACGGTGGCGAGCGGGTCAACCTCTTTCTCCCGACCCGATTTCACCTGGGCTGGCCGCTGTTGATCGGTGTCCCGGGTCATCCCGGGGTTGGATCCACGTTGGCGGGGCGCCGCTAGGCCGGATTTCGCAGGGCCACCGGCAGCACCGTCACCGGCACGGTGGCGAAACTGCCGAACTCCTCGTCGCCGTCGAATGCCCGGTCGCCCGCCTGATCGGGCTGGCCGGTCGCGGCCACCGCCGCGAAATCGAACAGCGCGCGGTCCAGCAGGTGCGAGGGCGTGACGCGCGACAGCGCGTTGAAGATGCTCTCGATGCGGCCGGGAAAGAGCTTCTCCCATTCGCGCAGCATGCGCTTGATCTGCTTGCGCTGCAGGTTCTCCTGCGAGCCGCACAGGTCGCAGGGAATGATGGGAAAGCCGCGCAGTCCGGCGCATGTCTCGAGGTCGCGCTCAGACACGTAGGCCATGGGGCGGATCACCACATGGCGGCCGTCGTCGGAGACGAGCTTCGGCGGCATCGACTTCAGCTTGCCGCCGAAGAAAAGGTTGAGGAAGAAGGTCTCGATGATGTCGTCGCGGTGGTGGCCGAGCGCAATCTTGGTTGCGCCCAATTCGCCGGCGAGGCGGTACAGCACGCCGCGGCGCAGCCGCGAGCACAGCGAGCACAGCGTCTTGCCCTCCGGCAGCACGCGCTTGACCACCGAGTAGGTGTCCTGCTCCTCGATGCGGAACGGGATGCCCATGCCCTTCAGGTAGTTGGGCAGCACGTGCTTGGGGAAGCCCGGGTGGCCCTGGTCGAGGTTGACTGCGACGACGTCGAAGTCGATGGGCGCGCGCTCGCGCAGCCTGAGCAGTACATCGAGCATGCCGTAGCTGTCCTTGCCGCCGGACAGGCAGACCATGACGCGGTCTCCCGCGGCGATCATGCCGAAGTCGCGGATGGCCTGGCCGGTCAGGCGAGCCAGGCGCTTGTCAAGCTTGTTGGCCTCGATGCGCGCGCGCTCGGCCGAGCGGCGGCCGGTCGCCGGAGCGGACCCGGCGTGCGCTTGGGCATGCAATTCTGCGTTCTCGTCAGGGGCGTTCATGGGGGCCAATTATCCCGGAAAGTGTCCACCAGCAGGGGTTGAAGAGCGCTCTCCGACACCCGG
Source organism: Betaproteobacteria bacterium (assembly GCA_016867955.1). Classification (GTDB taxonomy): domain Bacteria; phylum Pseudomonadota; class Gammaproteobacteria; order Burkholderiales; family SG8-39; genus CAIYPG01. The sequence goes on along the minus strand of VGIE01000012.1, from coordinate 1,180 downwards.
GTTCCGTCATAACCCCCATGCCCCTCGGAGGGAAGCACTGCCCAACTACCTCCGACGCCGGGGATCAACGGGCTGCGGCCCCCTCTTCCGCAACCCGTCAATGCGCGGCCGGCGCCCCCGCGTCGCCCGCGCGCGGACGCGCCAGCACGTGGTGGGCGAGAAAGGCCAGCGTCCCTGCCGCCGCGATGGTGCCGGTCATGGGCAGGATGCTGCCGTCATGGAAGTAGCTCACCGAAGAACTGGCCATCGCCGCCATCATGAAGGACAAGCAGCCGAACATCGACGAGGCCGCGCCGGCACGCGCGCCAAACGGCGCCATGGCCTGCGAGGCGGCCAGCGGCTGCACCAGCCCCAGCGTGGCGCTGTAGAACAGTTGCGGGATCATGATGGCGAGCAGCCCCCACAGCCCGAAGCCGGAAAACAGCAGCGCCGCGGCCACCAGCAGAAGCCCTGCAGTCAGGGTGACCAGCATAGTGCGGCCGAGCAGCTGCTCCGGGGAGAATTTCCGCAGCAGCGGCCCGTTCAGTTGCGAGGAGGCGATCATGGTCGCCGCCGCGGCGCCAAACACCCAGCCGAAGTACTGCGGCGGCACGCCGAAGAACTCGATGAACACGAACGGCGAGCCGGTGATGAGGGCGAACATGCCGGCATAGGCGCTGCCGCGCGTAAGCGCATAGCCGACGAAACGCCGGTGCGTCAGGATGGCGCCGAAGCCGGCGAACACGGCGAACATGTTCTTTGGCACATGCGTGTCGAAGGGGCGCGTTTCCTTGAGCTGCAGCGCGATCGACACGAAGCACGCGGCGCCGGCGATGGCGACGAACCAGAAGATCGCGCGCCAGCCGAACCAGGTGAGCACCTGCCCGCCCAGCAGCGGCGCGAACACCGGCGCCACCCCCATGATCAGCATCAGCCGCGCCAGCATGCGCGCCGCGCCCTGCGGCGGGAAGCAGTCGCGCACGATCGCCAGCACAATGACCATGCCGCAGCTCGAGCCCACCGCCTGGAAGAAGCGCAGCGCGATCAGCGCATCGACGGAAGTCGCCATCGCGCAGGCGGCCGAACTCAGCGTGAACAGCGCGAGCCCCGCGAGCATCGGGCCGCGGCGCCCGTAGCGGTCGGCCAGCGGCCCCCACAGCAGTTGCCCCAGCGACAGGCCGACGAAGAAGGTGGCCAGCGT
>VGIE01000011.1 GCA_016867955.1 Betaproteobacteria bacterium | reverse complement strand
GACGGTGGTGGCGGACAGTGTCGCCGCCGATGCCGTGCTGGAACCCGAGAGCGCGCCGAAGGCGGCTCCGGACAGGGCGGTGGCGATCGCCAGCCCGCCGGGCGTCCTGCCAACCCAGGTGCTCGCAACCCGGAAGAGTCCCTTGGCAATGCCGCTCAGCACCATGAACTCCGCCATCAGCACGAACATCGGCACCGTGATCAACTCGTAGGACTGCACCGCCGAGGTTGGGGTCGTGGTGAGGATTCCAAACAGGATCGGCAGCCCGCCCACAATGAGCAGCCCCAGGCTGCCGGCGACCGCCATCGCGAAACCCACCGGCGTTCCGATGGCGAGGAGCGCGAACAGGAATAACGTGACGCCGAACGCGAGCAAGGCTGCTACTCCCCCAGTTCGGCATTGACTGGAGGGGCGTTCGGCACCTCGCCGCTTGCCAGGGTCAGGACCAGGCGCACGCACAACAGAAACGTCCCGATCGAAACTATCAGCGGTGTCGGCCAGCTGGGCCAGGGCACCGGGCCGTTGAGCACCAGGCCGAGACGGTAGGCGCTCCAGGCCTCGCCGGCGGCCAGCCAGCAGATCAGGCAGAACACCGGCAACGCCAATAGCGTCTGCAACGTCCCCAGGACGCGCGCCGTGCGCGGCTTCACCGCGCGAATCAGCGCGTCGATACGGATATGATCACCCTCGCAATAGGCGCGCGACAACGTGAGGTAAAAAACCGCCGCCAGTGCGTACAGCGAAATCAAATCGAAGACCCATCTCAGCGGCGCGTTAAACACATAGCGCAGCACCACATCCGTACACACCACGAACATGATGCCGAGCAGGGCAACGCCCGTCATGAAGGCGAAGGCCTCCTCGATGCGTTGTACCATGCGTTCGACCATGGTTGCCGATTCGTCCCGCATTGAATTCACATTTTCCGGATGGAGGGCCGATCGGCCCGAATTCGGCCACATGGTAACCGAAATGAACGCCAGGGATCGCGCCGCCGGCGCTGTTCTTCTTCGGGTCGCTGTCACGCGTGCGAAGCGGTCAAACCGAGTTAGAGCGCAACAGGTAGGGCCGATTCAGGAGGGCGAAAGATCATCGAGAGCGGGGAATCTTCAGCGGGGTATTCTCGACAAACACCGCGCGATTGGCTGATTCTCGGCCCGGCGTGCCGGCCGTGCATCGGGAAAACGTGGTTTCGAACTCCCATACACGGGCGTGATCGCTGTGGCTGGCGAATATCGATCACGCCGTCCGTCCTCCGTCGACCGGCAAGGCAACACCAGTGACGAAGGATGCTTCGTCACTCGCGAGAAACAATACGGCGTTGGCAATTTCTCGAGGTTTCCCCAAGCGCCCGAGCGGGTGGTAGCCGACGTACCGGTCGCGAACGACGCGTCGATCCTCAAGGGTGGGCTGCCGCGCGAACGTCCCGAACAGCATCGGCGTCTCGGTTGAACCCGGACACACGCAGTTCACCCGAATGTTTTCCTTGGCATGGTTGAGCGCCATTGTCCTGGACATCAGTACTGCGGCGCCCTTTGATGCACTGTAGGGACCAAGCATCTTGGAGCCTACGAGGCCGACGACTGAAGCGATGTTGACGATCGCCCCGCCGCCCCGTTGTCGCATCTCAGGAATCGCATGCTTCGCGCATAGGTACATTCCCTTGGCATTGACCGAGAACACGCGGTCCCAGTCCGCTTCGGCCGCGTCGATCAGCGCCCCGGTAGGACCACGGACTCCCGCGGCACAGACCAGGACGTCCATACCACCGAACTGCTTGACGCACGTTCGCGTCATCCGTCCAACGTCGCGCGCCTTGCTCACATCCGCACGGACGGCGACCGCCTGTCCTCCGGACGCAGCAATCGCCGCCGCGGTTCGGCCGGCCGCCTTGCCGTCAACGTCGGCGATGCAAACGGCAGCCCCTTCCTTCGCGAACAACAGCGCGATCGCCTTGCCGATGCCGGAGCCTGCGCCCGTGATCAAAGCAGACTTGCCGCCGAGGCGCGGCCCATGTTGCACTGGCCATGTTTGCATGACCTGCACGTGGTCCGTCGACATCACCTTCGCCTTCGCGCTTACCGTCCGAGTCTTGGCCATAAGTGCCCCTGCAGATTTGCACGCCGCCCACGAAGTGGGCGCCACTCGTCCTGCCGCTACACAGTGCCGGCTTTTACCATTGCGCCCCGCTCGTCGCGAGCAATCACCGAGGGGTCGCGCCCCTCTGGCGGCCCGAACCCACCACCACCCGCCTCCGCGAAGTCGACCGTCTCTCCGGGCGCGAGTTCCTGTTGTGATTTTGGGTCAACCGGCTGGCCATTGAGCAATACCAGTCGCGGTGCGCCGTCGCAACCTCCTTGGAAGCCCCTCGCGGCAAAGCGCGTCCTGTTGGCGAACAACGACAGCGACACCGGGTGATCAGTCGCATTCACGAACTGAATCTCCTGTCCGTGGCCCCCACGGTGGCGTCCACGCCCGCCGGAGTCCGGGCGAATCGCTCGGCGGCTCACCAAGATGCCGGTGAGGGTCTCGAAAATCTCGACCGGGGTCGAGCAGATGTTGCTTGGGGCTGGCGTCGCGGTCAGTCCGTCGCCGTGCGCGTGCGCTCCCATGCCCCCCGAAGCGAAGTAGACCGTCGAGAATCGTTCGCCCTGCAGATTGCGTCCGTAGAAGCGGATCAGATTGATCAGCCCCGGATCTGCCAGCACCCGCTCCGGCAGCACCGACTGAAGTGCGCCGAAGATCGCGGTCGGAACGAAGTGCCCGAGCGCATGGCGCCCTCCGGTCGCCGCGGGGAACGTCGGGTTCAGAATGCTTCCTGTAGGTGCGGAGGCAACGACGGGACGGAATGCCCCTTCGTTGTTGGGAATGTCAGGAATCGTCAGGCACTTCAGCGCGTACGCGGTGAATGCATAGGTGTAGCAGAAGGGAGTGTTGATCGCAAAGCTGCTCTGAGGCGAACTGCCCGCGTAGTCGATGCTGATGCGGTCCCCGGATACGTCGATTCGACAGGCGATCGTGATGTCGCCGTCAACGCCTTCCGCCATCACCGTGTTGGTGTAGGTTCCCGGCGGGATCTTGGCGATCTCCGCACGCATCGCCTGCTCGGAGTGCGACAGGATCGAGTCCGAAAGCGAAGACAGATCCTCGATGCCATACTCGTCCATGAACGTGAGCAGACGGGCGCTGCCCAGTTCGTTGGCGGTGATGTTCGCATTGATGTCGCCGATCACCTGGTCCGCGACGCGGACGTTCGACCGGATCAGTTCAAACATGGCGGCGACCGGCTTCCCTCGATCGTAGAGCTTGCACGGGACGAGGCGCAGGCCCTCCTCGTAGACTTCCCTTGCATTTGACGAGAACCCTCTTCCACCGATATCAGGCAAGTGCGTGACTGTGGTGGTGAATCCGAGCAGCCGCGATTTCCTGAACACCGGTCTCGTTACCGTGATGTCGAACAGATGGCCGGTGCCTAACCACGGATCGTTGGTTGCGAGAACGTCGCCGGGCTTGAGCGTCTCCGGAGGAAAGCGCTTGAGGAGGTGGCGCACGGTTTTCGGGATGGTCCCGACGAACGCCGTGCCGCTCCAGGAGCCCTGGGCGAGGGAGTGGCCGCGCGCGTCGAGCAGAACGCATGAAAGGTCGTACGACTCGCGCACTACGGTCGAGAATGAGGTTCGCACCAACGATGCGACGATCTCGTCGGTGATCGAGATCAGCCGGTTCCAGAGGATCCCTAGAGTGATCGGGTCATACGCCATGCTGGCCGCTCGCTTGATCGAGATCGATTACCAGATTGAGCCATGGGTCCACTACCGCGGCGTGCCCTGGAGGGATCACCAGCGAGGACTCAACCTCTTCGACAATTGCAGGACCGCTTACAGTCTGGCCGACGTGCAACTGTGAACGATCGAAAACCATCGCTCGCACGCCACGACCCGGGCCATTGAAGTGGGCGAGGCGAGTCCCCTTCGCGACAGGATCTCCGGACTCATGCTGCTCCTGCCGCAGTTCGATCCTGGGGTTCGGCCCGACCAATTCGACTCGCCAGTTCATGACCTCCAACTCGTAGTCGAGCTTGATCGTCGTCTGGTAGGTTCGCTGGTAAGCCTTGTGGAACAGCGAGGCGATCATCTCGGGTGTCACGCCGGCGCGTCGAGGAAGCTTGACGACGACCTCATGGCCCTGTCCGAAGTATCTGACCTCGAGCTCGCGGGAGATCTTGACTTGGCCCCTTGGCAGTCCAGTCTTCAGCACGAACTGCATCGCGACGTCCTCGAGCGGAGTGAAATGGCGCGCGATCTCTTCGGTGGTCAGCGCACTCACGTACGTCCGTCGTGTGCTGGCCACATCGAATGCGATCGGGGCGGTCAGAAGTCCCAGAGCCGAAAAAACGCCGGCCCGCAGGGGCACGACGACACGTCGCATGCGCAGCTTCTGCGCGACGCGCACCGCGTGCAGCGGGCCAGCCCCGCCGAACGCGATCATCGTGAATCCGCCGACGTCGATCCCGCGTTCAGCTGCGTGGATCCGGAACGCCCTTGAGATATCTTCGTTGGCCATTTCGTGTATGCCCCACGCTGCCTCGAGCGTGCCGAGCCCGAGGGGTTTGCCAAGCGCTTCGTCGATCGCGCCGGCGGCACGCTCGGTCTGCAGGCGCATCCTTCCGCCAAGAAAGGACTCCGCTCCCAAGAAGCCAAGCAAGACGTTCGCGTCCGTGATGGTGGGGGCGACTCCGCCGCTTCCGTAACAGGCGGGTCCTGGCGACGCGCCAGAGCTGCGCGGTCCCACCTGCAGCACGCCGCGACGGTCGATGGCTGCGATCGAGCCGCCGCCCGAGCCGATCTCGACGAGTTTCATCGCGGGCGACTGGATCGGCAGACCGCTGCCGACCTTGAACTCGTGGACTCGTGCAATCTCCCATTGGTATGTCTTCTCGGCTTCGCCCGCCACGACCACGTAGCCCTTCGAGGTGGTTCCTCCCATATCGAACGCAAGAACGTTGCGATCGCTTCGCAACGAGGCAAGAAGAGAGGCCATCTGCATGCCCGCGACTGGCCCCGACTCCAGCAGCCGCACGGGAAGTGCACGGGCCGTCGCCGAGCTGATCGTTCCGCCACTCGAGGTCATCAGCAGGAAGCTGCCCCGCAACCCACGGGTCGCAAGCCACGACTCAATACGCCCGAGGTAACCGGCTACAACCGGTTGCACATAGGCGTTGACTACTACCGTCGAGGTGCGCTCGTACTCGCGGACGCTCGGCGTGACCTCCGACGAAATCGAAACGGGCAGGTCCGGAAACGTACGCGCTATCGCCTGCTTGGCTGCACGCTCGTGTTCCGGGTTGAGATACGAATGCAGGAAGCAGACCGCAAGGGACTCGATCCGGTCCTGCTCTACAAGCGCCCTCGTGTGCTCCAGCACGTCGTCGGGATCGATGGGCGTGAGCACATCCCCGCGGGGACCGATTCGCTCCTTCACCTCCTTGCGCAGTTGCCGTCCGACCAGGGGAACGGGAAAACGCAGCTTCAGATCGTAAAGATCGTATCGGGTCTCGCGCCCCAGCTCGATCGTGTCCGAGAAACCCATCGTTGTCAGAAGACCCGTTCGGGCCCCCTTGCGCTCGATGACTGCATTGATCGCAAGCGTCGTTCCGTGCACGAACGTGCTTATGTCGGCGACCGTCGCACCGGTCGCTTCAAGCAGCGTGTTGATGCCTTCGAAGACGGATCTTGCCGGATCGTCTGCAGTCGTTAGACGCTTTTCGGTATGGATTTTTCCCGTTCTGGTATCGATGAAGACGAAGTCGGTGAACGTGCCGCCTATATCGATTCCGAGGCGCCACGTGGGTCTGGGTTGTCCGCGTCCAGGGCTTGTCGGGACCCAGGAGCGTTTGAAGGGCTGCATTCTATCGGCCGCGAGTTGGGACGGGGTCCTCAGACTTCAGGGAAGCCCGCAAAGCGGCGAACCTCGTTGATGTGCTCTCGAACCGTCACCTCGAGAGGCCTTACCCTGAACCCCAACTCCCGTTCCAGCCGGCCTGCATCGATCATATAGGGAAGTGGCTGTTCGCCTGCTTGCTCGTTGAAGGTGAATTTGGCTTCGGGAAGGAATGAGCGAACCAAGTCGGCGAGCTCCCTGTTGCTGCGCGTATGCCCGCCGGCATTGTAGAGCCAGTGCCGAAGCTTCGGAGCGGACACGAGCAGGCTGACAAGGTGTGCGCCATCGTTCATCGCCCAGATGGAACTCTTCTGCGTCGATCGGTACGGGAAGTGCATTGGCAGGCCTTGCGCCGGCAGGGTCGCGAAGTCCGCAGCCCAGGACGTGTGCGCGCCTTTCTTCCACGGATCGTGCATCACTCCGAAGCGCACGACCACGACATCGAGCCCGAATTGCAGCCGGTAGGTTTCGGCCATGAACTCGTTCAATTGCCGGGTCGCCCCGTAGACCCAAAGTGGCTTGCCGTGGCAGTCGTCCTCTTCGGCTAGAGCGCGCTCGCCGTGCGACGACTGCAGTCCATAAACGGCAATCGAGCTGCTTATGACCACCCGCTCGAGCCCCGCCAGTCGCGCCGCCTCCAATACGTTGTTCCAGGCCAACGCGTTGTAACGGATGGCGGCGTGCGGCTTCGCGGTAGACTCCGAGCCGAGCAGGTAGGTCGTTGAGACGATGCGCCTAACCTTGTGCCGTTGGACTGCGTCGAGCAGATCCTCGATCGCATTCAGGTCGCCTTTGACGATCGTCACCTTGTCCGCGATGTCGGCAAGGCGGGCGAGATCCGGCCTGATGTCGAAGCAGACCACCTCGTGCCCCTCGGAGACAAGTCGCCTGGCGATCTTGCTGGGAAGCAACTCGGTACCCGCCGTTATCAGAATCTTCATGGGGACTCCCTTCGAGCGACATGGATCGCCGACTGTCGTGCGCCTCGTCCCCATGCAGTCTGACAATCATATATTAGGTGCCGGTGCCTGATCCAGTTGAAGTCACGCGGTGACGCATCTGCGAGTGGGTCGCCGCGCGATTGCCAATGACCGGGCCTTCCTGGTCGGCGGTGAGTGGGTAGATCGCGGAGTGCATGTCGAGCTTGACCGCCTCGTACCCCCGCCGGAAGTCTCGGAGGTGTTTGGTCATCCACTCGGACGCCCGGTCCGGCGAGCGGGGCCATCAGCGGACTTCCAAAATATCTGGCAACCAGATTGTCTAAAATGCATACAATACTTCTCTACTCGAATAAGTTATGACCGAGATCTCAGCAACCGCTCGCGGCTGGGGGATTGGCGTAGCCTCTGTCCCAAACCTGTTACATCGAGGAGGCGTTCAATGTCGACTGTCATGAGCTTGCGTGCGCTATTCGCGTTGCTACTTCTGGCGACGTCTTGGGTGCACTCGTCGGTCGCGTCGGCCCAACCCTACCCGGACCGCCCTTTACGGATCTACCTCAGTTTTGGCCCGGGCGGCGGCTCTGACATCCAGGCACGCCTGATTGGCCAGAAGCTCACCGAAAGGCTGGGCCAGCCCGTAATTGTCGATAACCGCGCAGGGGGCAATGGTCTCATCGGCATGCGCGCCGCCGCGACGTCAAAGCCTGACGGCTACACTCTGTACTGGGGTTCGTCCGACCATGTGATCATGGGGCCCAGCAATTTCACCAACTATCCATTTGACCCGTTGAGGGACTTCATCCCGGTCGCACAGATCTCAAGCCAGCCTTACATCATCGTTGTGCCTGCGGCCATTCCCGCGAAATCGCTGACGGATTTCATCTCGCTTGCGAAGTCGAAGCCCGGGCAGTTTAACTTCGGATCGACCGGTACGGGCGGCCTCGCCCACCTCGCCGGGGAGGTCATGCAGAAGGCGACCGGTATCAAGATGGTTCACGTTCCGTTCAAGGGGGCTGCCGAAGTCAATACGGCATTGATGGGCGAACACGTGCAGCTGCAGTTCGCGGGAGTCGCAACTGTCACGCCGCTGATAAGATCCGGTGCGGTGCGCCCACTCGGAGTAACGAGCGCCAGGAGACTGCCGGGTTTCCCGGAACTGCCTACTGCCGTCGAGGCGGGCTTCCCCGACCTTGTAATCGCCTCGTGGAACGGTCTGTTCGCGCCGGCCGGCACGCCTCCGGATATCGTCCGCACCCTTCAAACGGTGATCGCAGAGGCACTGCGCAATCAAGCCGTCCTGGAGCGGCTGAGCAGCCTTGGTTTGCAGGCCGCGAGTGCGCCGCCATCGGAATTCGCCGGGATGGTCAAGTCCGAGCTGGACAAGTGGGAAGGCAACATGAGGTCGTTTGGGATCGAAAAGGTTCCGCTATAGGTGCTAGAGAGTACCGGCAGAGCCTTCCCGCATGACGATCCTGGTGACTGGCGGTACGGGATTGATTGGCTCTCACGTAGTGCGCAGGCTGATCGAGGACCAGCGCGACGTCGTGGCGCTCGACCGGCTCCCCCCGCCAGCTCGACTGAACTATCTGGCCGAAATCCAAGGGCGCTTCCGCTTCGAGATTGGCAATGTCGCGGATCTGGCGCAGATGCTGGACGCGATCAAGCGGCACCGAGTGAAAGGCATAATCCATTGCGCTGGCATGATCACGGACGTGGCCAGCCGCTGCCCGATCGAGGCGTTGAATGTGAACATTATCGGGTCGGCCAACATGCTCGAAGCCGCGCGGATAATGGGGCTCGGACGCGTAGTTCTATTCAGTTCATCAAGCGTCATGGGCGCTCCAGCTGACACGGTTACACCCCGGAGTGAAGAAGAGATCGTGTTGCCCCCTACGGGGATCTACCCGCTCAGCAAATTGGCGTGCGAGCACCTGGCGCATACATACCGCGAACTTTACGGAGTCGATGCAATTGCGCTGCGTCCAAGGAACGTGTACGGGCCCGGTGAAACCCGCTATGAGCATCCGATGCCGATCTACCGGATCATCTTTGACGCGCTGGCCGGCCGCGATACGGTGCGATCATCAGGCGGCGACTCGGTATTCGATGCGACGTACGTAAAGGACGCCGCGGAGGGAACGATACGGGCCTACGACTGCACGACCCCCAGCTACCATGTCTACAATATCAGCAAGGGCGAGAACACGACGATGTTCGAGGTCTGCGCCGTGATCAGGAGGGTATTTCCCGAGAGACGCATCGAGGTCGGCCCCGGGCTCTGGGAGGGGGTGCTGACCCGGGGAAATCAGACCGACCTGGTCTACCGAAATTCGCAGAGGCCGCCCCAGGACATCGCTCGCGCACGGCGTGATTTCGCGTACAGTCCGAAATGGGATGTCGACACGGCAATTCCTGACTGGGTAGCCTGGCTAAGAGCCAGGTTGGCAACGTCATGATCGTTATCCAGCAGATCAGCGAGCAGCGGAGCGAGAGGAGCGCGCGACGCATACCGGCACGCCGATGATCGTCGCGCAGGCTCAGGCGCCGGTACTGCCCCAGCCAGGCGAAAATGCGCTCGACGACCCAACGGTGCCGCCTCTCCCGCTCGCCTTGCGGACGCCTGCCGTCACGCAGCGAGTGCCGTGCGAACTATCGGCATCACGTCCCGTGCCAGCATCTCGATCGACCGCAGCACCAGCCGCTGCTCCATCCCCATCCATTGCATGCGCGCGATCAGGCGGTTGCAGCCAGCCTCGCGGCCGAGGCGTATCAGGTCCCCCGCGCATTCCTCGGGCGAGCCGACGATGACCCGGTCGCGAATCAGTTCCCCGAGTTCCAGCTGCTCCTTGCCGGAACCGACCACCTTGGTGAACAGGCCCCACTTGCCGAATAGCCTGTAGCTCTCCGACAGCGCCGGCGCAGCCTCCCGGATGGCGGTTTCGCGGTCGGGTGCGACGATGATGTTGCGGATCAGCGGGACCTCCGCCGGCGGTGGCTTGCCGGCGGCAGCCAGCGCGGCGCGATAGGCCTTCGCCTGCCCGATCACGACGTCGTGCAGCAGGTGGGCGGAGCTCACCCAAGCGTCACCCAGCGAAGTGTCGGAGAGCCTTGCCACCCGCTCCACGGCCGCAGTGACGCTGCCGCCGAACCACATCGGCGGGCGCGGCTTGCGTGCCGGCTTCAGGGCCAGCGCCAGCTTGTCCGCCTGGAAATGCTTCCCCGTGAAGGTGACCTGGTCCTCGGCAAACAGCCGGCGGATCAGTTCGACGCCTTCGACAAAGCGCGCAATCCTCTTGCCGTGATCTAGTCCAAGGATGCGCGACTCGTCCTGCTGCCAGCCGGGAGCCAGGCCGAGGGTCAGGCGGCCGCCGCACATCGCGTCCAGCAACGCCGCCTGCTGCGCCACGTGCAGGGGGTGATACCAGGGCAGGATCAACATGCTGGTGGACAGGGCCATCTCCGTGTCCACCGCCGACAGGCGGGCCAGCATCTCCAGCGGCGGAAACCAGGCCGACGCGCCGAAGGACATGTGCTGGCCGACGCTGATGCCCTCGTAGCCCAGCTGCCGGGCCAGCCGTACCTGCTCGACGTGCTCGGCGAGGCGACGGCCGAGGTCGTCGTTCGGTCGGTGCTCGGTATTGATGAACAGGGTCAGTCGCATATCCGGTCCGGATGGCCAGATCCGGGCGTCCGATCAGCGTGCTGCCGATGCTGAACGAGCCGGGAACCGAGCCGTAGCTTTAATACTGTCAATCTCAGGCAGACATCATTGCCCAGTTTACGTTCATGTCAGTATTACTGACAACCATGAGGCCGGTGTCATGGCCTCTTTCCGCGGCTGGCCGCGGCCAAGGCCGGCTTCCTGAAGATTTTCAGCGCCTGCGCCTCGCGCTCGATGCCGTCGCGCAGGCGCAGGGACTTCTCCTGCCGGTGGCTGATGATCGGGTAGTGGTGCGCCGCCTCCAGCGCCCAGCCGAGGTCCCAGCAGTGCTTCGGGTTGGTGATCCACGTCTCGGGGTCGAGGCGCCGCAGGTCGAAGGCGCGCGAATAGCTGCGCAGCGTCTTCTGGTAGCGCCGGTTGGTGTACTCGTGGAAGTACGACATCGCCAGTTCGCGCAGGCTGCGGTAGACGGGGTCGCGCCAGCGCAGCACCGGGCTGTTGGTCTTGGAGATGGCGCCCCAGCAGCGCCCGCGGCGGTAGATCGCCACCACGTGGTCGGAATCGCGCGCGGCTTTGAGGTCGAGCAGCAGTGGCGGGTCGCCGTTGATCCACAGCGCGCAGGCGGCCACCACCGCGCCTTCGATGCAGAGGGCACGGTTCTGCCTGAGCACCTCGCGCACCGACAGGCAGGTCTGGCCGCCGATCTCGAAGTTCTGCGGGATGCGGTCGACGAAGGCCTGGATCTTTTCCGGGGTGTCGAGCCGCGCGAGGGTGCGGTATTCGGCCTTGCCAAGGCCGAGCTGCTCGCGGCGGGCGTGGCGCACATTGCGCACGTTGCGCTGGGACCGCGGGGCGCGCGCCGGGGACGCTGCCCGCGGCATCAGGCGTCGGCTTCCTGCTGCTTGTGCGCGCGGATGGACGCGGCGAAGTCGAGCACGTTCTGCGCGAGGTTGATGCGGTCTTCCATACTGCGCATGAAGGTCTGCGTGGTCATCACCTCGAAGCCGCTGGCGCGCAGGCCCTCGGCGAGCGCTTCGTCCTCGCCGTCGAGCACGAAGCCGTCGATGAGCTGGTAGTACTCCATGGCCACGCCGCGCGCCGAGACCTCGTGGCCAAGTTCGTGCAGAACGTGCGCGACTTCAGCAACTCGCGCATGCCGTTCACTTCAAGTATGGGCCGGATGGTGTGGTACGGATTGGACGGGCAGATGACGATGGCCTCGAGGTCGGGCGCGTAGAGCGCTTCCATGACCTCGTCGGAGATGCGCGCGGTGTCGGCGCCGGCATAGAAGAAGCCGCTCACCGCCCGTTCACAGCCAAGGTCCTCGAAGTATTCGCTGTAGCTGACCGCGCCCGCCTCGGTGATGAGCTGCGTGCGCACCGGGTCGTCGCTCATCGGCAGCACGCGCGCCTCGATGTCGAGCGCGTTGCAGAAATCCAGCGCGATCTCGGTAGGGCGGCGGTCCTCGCGCAGCGCCTGCGCGGCAAGGCCACGGTCGCCCAGCGGGGTGCGCTGCGGGCCGCCCAGCCGCTTGACCATCTCGTAGAATCCGAAGGTCTCGTCCACCGGCTCCCAGCCGCGGGAAGGGTTGGCGATGCCGGCCAGCGTGTAGAGCATGATGTCGATGTCGGGGGAGATGGAAAACCCCAAGACCTCGCTGTCATCCCCGGTATTGACGATGACGGCGAAGTGCTTGCCGCGCAGGCGGGCGAGGCCGTGCGCCAGCTTCGCGCCGCCGATCTGCCCTGCCAGGGCGACTACTGTTCCCATGCGTTCTTCCCGTTGATTTTTTGGGATTGTAATGTGTTCGGCGGGGCCGGGCCGATATACTTGTGAGAGCGCTTGGCAATGCGCGGGGGCGCTCCCCTGCATCGGATATCCGTAACCTTCGTTCTGTCAGGGGCTCATGGCGTTGGTGGCCGCAATCGGGCCACCGCGGTGGGTCGAGGCGCGGTGCTCCACAAGTCGATCGCGCGTCGGAATCTTCCACGCCCAACTTGGCAACGATACGAACAATCACCCACCTGCACGCATGACCGCGCAATGGCAGCATACGCGACGCCGGTAGCAAGCGGCGACCCCCCAACGTTGCCCGGTGACGGTGGCCCGGCGCCGGGCGATATCGCGGACGACCATAGGCGACACCAGCGCCCGCGCGTTTGTGCGGCGGCGCGCTGGATCATTTCGGACCTTGAGAACATGAACCATTCAGACCATGCACGATCCCTGTTCAATGCCGGCTTCGCCGCGCTCAGCCTGAGCGCCGCCGCAACCTTCCTGTCGGGCTGCAGCCCGGCCGGCTCGCAGCCCTTTCCCGGGATGCCGCCGGCTGAGGTGGCGGTCACCATTGTGCAGCCGAAGACGCTGCCGGTGAGCTACGAGTACACCGGGCAGGTCGCCGGCTATCGCGACGTCGAGGTGCGCGCACGCGTCGCCGGCATCCTGTAAAGCCGCAACTTCACCGAGGGTGACCCGGTGGCCAGGGGTCGCTCGCTCTACACCATCGACCGCGCGCCCTTCGAGTCGGCGCTGGCCCGCGCAGAGGCCGATCTGGCCGGCGCCGAGGCGCGCCCGGCGTAGGCACGCCGCAATGCCGCGCGCCTGAAGCCGCTGATTGACGCCAAGGCCATCAGCCAGAAGGATTTCGACGATGCCGATGGCTCCCCAGCCCGTGCCGCGACGGCCGGGTGCGCCCGCCTGCGCCACCGCGCGGATGCTTGCGGCAGGGTCGCCGCCGCCGCGCCGCCCGATCGCGAACTCGGCGAACATCAGCGGCACCACGATGAGCACGAGGCCGGCGACATAGCTCAGCACGAAGGCGCCGCCGCCGTTGGAGCCGACCTCATAGGGAAACTTCCAGATGCTGCCGATGCCCACGGCCGAGCCGATGGTGGCGAGCAGGAATCCGGTCCGTCCGGACCTGGTGTCGCGAGGCACGTTCATTCCCGTGCATTCGTTGTGAGAACGCGCAGTCTAGTGCAGCCGCGCGCGGCGGCCTTGATGTACCGCAAGGCGCCATTCGATCGAGGGCGAACGGAATAAGGCGTTCGCCTCGCGAGGAAAGAAAAAAGGGGCGGCCTCGCGGCCGCCCCTTTCATGTCCGGCCAGACGGCCGGCGGATCCGCTGACGCGGCTGCGCCATTATTTCATCTGCGCTTCTGGAATCAGCGCCCTCTCGTACGTGGCCTTGTCGTAGGTCTTCTTGGTCGAGGCGGCCTGCAACTTCAGCATGTAGTCCCATGCCGACTTCGGCACCGTGGCGCCGGGGAAGAACCCGGTCGGGATGAACTTCCAGCCATTATTCCAAGCCGTCTGGTCCATCTGCGGGAAAAACTTGGCCTTGATATCTGCCGAGTGCTTGTCTGGTTTGGCCAGTAGATCGGCAGCCGCATCTCCCATGGCGGCGCGCAGCCTGACCATCGTCGGAGTGTTCTTCTCGATATAGGGGTTCATGGCGATGACCATGGTGTAGGGCATCGGACTGACGGTGGGTGCTTCGCCAGCCGCCATGTTGATCCAGCTCACGGCCGTGCCATCGGCGAGGATGTTGCCGAGCGTGCCCACCGTCCACAGCGAGCCGTCGATCTGGTCGTTGCGGATGCTTTCCATCATCGCCACCGGGTCGAACAGAGGGCGGAACTTGAGATCGGAGGCGTTGAGCCCGCCAATCTGCATCAGGGCGTCGAGCGCAAGGTAGTGCGGCGTTCCTTGGCCGGAGGAGGTGAGGCGCAGGCCCTTGAGTGCCTTGACGCGATCGACCAGCGGGCTCTTTTCGTTCACGCCGCCGAGGCGGGCAACCTGTTTCCTGCCGAGCACGATCTCGCCCAGCGGCTTGGTGACCACGGCCACCGCACGGAAGTTGCCGCCTTCCTGGATGGCGTCGGTGACCGAAGTAGAGCCGACCTGGCAGACGTCGACGGCGCCGGAAAGAATGCCGGCGATGCAATTGTTGGTGTTGCCGCGGAAATCGGTGAACTCGAGCTTGATGCCATGCTTGGCGTAGATTTCCGGGCTCGTTCCGCCGATCAGGCTGGTCGTGAAGCTGGTGCTCATGGCGGCAAGACCGAACTTGACTGTTGTCTGGGCAGAGACGGAGCCCGCAGTCAGTGCTGCAGTGAAGGCGACGGCAAGCAGTGACGCCCTGATGACAGGCTTTCTGAATGAGGCGGACATCGTGATTCCTCCTAAAGTGATTTCTGGCGCCAAGGCGGCGCCAAGGTGCGGATGATAAATCATAAATCCGGGTGCGGGAGCGGGTTGCGGAGGCAGCAAACCGACGCTTGTCGGATCCTCGTCGCCGTGCGGGGGCCGGCCTGCCCAGGTGTCATTCGGTCAGAACAGCGGCGAATTAGGGCTTTCGTTGCCCGGACTGCGATTGGCGGCGGCTCGAATCGATAGGCCGGGTTCAAAAGGCGTCCATGACCTCCCTGAACCGCCTGATGCCCTCGATGTTGTCGCGGATCGAGCTTAAGTCGTCCCAGCGGATGTGGACCTGGTGCGCGCCGAAGTCCCGGACGCGCTTGATGTCGTCGATCAGTTCGGCCTTGCTGCGGCCGTCGCCGTAGATGCTCATTTCGACCGTGATGTCGTCCGGGTTGCGGCCGGCTTCGCGTGCGGCGGCGTGGATCTTGCCTAACGCGATGCGCGCCTCTTCGCCGGGCAGCCACTGCGGCAGGCAGCCATCGGCCAGGCGCCCGACGCGGCGCAGCACCTTGTCCGGCGGAATCGGCGAGATGCGGCGCCCGAATCCCAGCCAGATCGGGATGGGCCGCTGCACCGGCAGGGGCGCGAGACAGGCGTCCTGGATGTCGTGGAAGCGGCCCTTGAAGGTCACATCCTCCTTTGTCCACAACCTGCGCAGCACCTCGATCTGTTCCTCGAACAGCGTGCCGCGTTCGGCAAAATTGCCTCCGCTGTTTCCTGTCATGGCACGAAACTCGATGGCGTTGTAGCCGACGCCGACGCCCAGCGTGAGCCGTCCGCCCGAGAGAATGTCCACTTCGGCCGCCTGCTTGGCGACCAGCAGCGTCGGGCGTTGCGGCAGGATCAGCACGCCCGTCATAAAGCAGATGCGGCTGGTCTGGCCCGCCAGAAAGGCCATCAGCGTAAACACTTCGTGGATGTAGCTCTTCGATGTGTAGGGCGTCTGCATGATGCCACTATGGCGCTCGGCGATGATTCCGACCACATGGTCGAGGAAGCGGACGTGGTTGAAACCGAGCGCCTCGGCCGTCTTCACGAACTCGACCGTGCCGGCGAGGTCCTCGCCATACTGCGTGAACTTGTAGATGTTGGTACCGAATTTCATGGGCCCGCCGTGGTGGGTTGAACCTGTGTCGGATCCTTCAGGCCGCCGCGTCAATGACCTCGCCGCGGAAGCGCTTCATGGCCTCGATCTCGCCCCTCGGCGATGAAACCGGGAAATAGGCATTAATGTAGGTAGCCCCGAGGTCGCGGAAGGCCCTGACCTCGTCGATGAGTTGCGCCTTGGACTTGTCGCCCACCACCAGGCTTACGTCCATGCCGATCATCGAAGGGTCGCGACCCGCAGCCCGAGCCGCATCATGCACCTTGCGGATGCACTCGCGCGCCTCGGGCCCCGGCTGGATCATGGGCAGCCAGCCGTCGGCCAGCCTGCCCACACGGGCGAGGATGGCGTCCGTCGGCACAGGAGCGTACATGCGGCCCATGCCGAACCAGATCGGGATGGGGCGCTGGATGGGCAGCGGCGCGAGGCTGGCGTCGCGGATGTTGTGCCACTGGCCCTTGAAGGAGACTTCTTCCTGCGTCCAGAAGGCGCGCATCACCGAAATCTGCTCCTCGAAGCGCTTGCCGCGGGTCTTGAAGTCGGCGCCCAGCGTCTCGAACTCGATGGCGTTGTAGCCCACGCCCATGCCCAGCCGCAGGCGCCCGCCCGAAAGGATGTCGATCTCGGCCGCCTGCTTGGCGACCAGGCAGGTCTCGCGCTGGGTCGGCACCAGCACCCCGGTCACGAACTGGATGCGTGTCGTTAGCGCGGCAAGATAGGCGATCAGCGTGAAGGCCTCGTGGATGTAGCTCTTGTTGGTGTAGGGCGTCTGCGCGATGCCGCCGTGCTTCTCCGCGACGATGCCCACCACATGGTCGAGGAAGCGCATGTTGTGGAAGCCCAGTTCATCGGCGGTGCGCACGAATTCGATCAGGCCCGGAAGGTCGTCGCCATACTGGGTGAAGTTGTAGATGTTGGTGCCGAAGCTCATGGGCGATGATTCCCGGAGGAGGCTGCAATCAACCCGATCGCGGGTCCCTGCGCGGCGCTCCGTCGTTCAGCGGGCCTGAGGCGGCCGACGCCGGCCCGGCCGGCAGGCGGCGTCGGCCGGCACGCAGGC
>VGIE01000010.1 GCA_016867955.1 Betaproteobacteria bacterium | reverse complement strand
CGCGCAGTCGCCCGGGCCGGCGGAAGGCATCACCCGCCTCGAGGAGCGCGAGCCGCGCCTCGGGCGTTGCCTCGACGATGCCCGGCACCTCGTGCGCGTGGCGTGCCGCGAGCATGGCAGCGTCTCGGCATTCGGTGGGCGCGCGCACGCGCTCGGCGATGGCCTGCATGTCCTCGGGTCCGTGCGGTCTGGGATCGTCAGGCTTCGATTTCAGTTCCAGCGCCAGCAGCGCGAAGCGCGCCTCCAGGGGCGCCCGCTCGCGCACCGCATGGCGCAAGCCGCCCATGATGCGGCGCGTCGCGGCGTTCTGCGGCAGTTCGCCCGTCGCATCGAACACGAGGTCGAGTTCTGGGAGCAGGCGCGCCAGCAGTCCGCAGGCGGCCAGTGCATGGAACATGCGCTCGGGCTCGCGCTCCATCAGGCCCTGGGAAAATTCCTGCCACACGCGCTCGGCCACCAGCGCGTCGGCCTCGCCGTCCGCGACCATGCGGCGCATCAGCGCCAGGGTCTCGGGAGCGATGGCGAAAACGAAGCGCGCCGCAAATCGCGCCACGCGCAGGATGCGCACCGGGTCCTCGACGAACGCAGGGCTGACATGGCGCAGAATGCCTTCACGCAGGTCGCGCGCGCCGTTGAAGGGGTCGATCAGCCCGCCGTCATCCTCGCGCGCCATGGCATTGATGGTGAGGTCGCGGCGCACCAGGTCGTCCTCCAGCGTGACGTCGGGCGCGGCATAGATGGTGAAGCCGCGGTAGCCGCGCGCAGTGTTGCGCTCAGTGCGCGCGAGCGCATACTCCTCGTGCGTGACCGGGTGCAGGAAGACCGGGAAGTCGCGACCCACCGGATGGTAGCCGAGGCGCACCATCTCCTCGGGGGTGCTGCCCACCACGACATGGTCGCGGTCCCGCACCGGCAGGCCGAGCAGCTCGTCGCGCACCGCGCCACCGACGACGTAGCTTTTCATGCGCGCGGGTCCGCCGCTTCGCGCGCGGGTCGACGCGTGGGTCCGCTCTCACGCACAAGGGAGCTCGCGCGGGCGCGCTTTACTGCGCACCGCTCCACGCGCGGGTCCGCGAAACTGGCTGCGCGGCCGTTCATTTTCGGGCGTAGGGCTCGTCGCCGGCGACGAAACGGGTATCGCGGCGCGCCTCGGCCACCCATACCTGCACCGCGGGGAGCGCGCGCAGCGAAGAGACATATCCCTGGGCATCGGGCGGCAGCGCCACGGCGTGAGTGGTGAACCGCATCGCGACCGGTGCGAAAAAGGCGTCGGCAATGGTGAAGGTGCCGAACAGCAGCGCGCCGCCGGTGCCGAGCCCGGCGCGGCACTCGAAGCACTGGCGCCACAACGCCACGATGCGGTCGATATCGCGCTGCACGTCGGCATTCATGCCCACGCCGGGAAGCGCGGCACGGATGTTCATGGGCATGCAGCTGCGCAGGTTCTGGAAGCCCGAGTGCATCTCGGCGCAGGCCGAGCGCGCCAGACGCCGCGCAGCCGGGTCCTGCGGCCACAACTGCCGGTCCGGGAACAGCTCGGCCACGGTCTCGGCAATGGCCAGCGTGTCCCACACGGCCTGACCGTCCACCAGCAGCACCGGCACCTTGCCGGCCGCCGAATACCGTTCGATGCCGATGACGTTCACGTCCTGATCGAACGCGAGCAGGATTTCCTCGAACGGAATGCCGGCCTGGCGCAGCAGCACCCAGGCGCGCATGGACCATGAGGAGTAGTTCTTGTTGGCGATGACCAGTTCGAACTTGGGCATGGCGGCGTCCTCTCAGCAACATGTGTCTAGGTTTCACGCTCAAACTGCGCGAGCACCTCGGCCTCGGCCTGCGCGCCGGCCTGCCACTCGCGCATCGCCGGCAGCGCCAGCATGGCGTCGAGATAGGCGCGCGTCGCTGCGCTGACGGGCGCCGAGTAGCCGTGCAGGCGCCACACCACCGGCGAATACATCGCATCGGCCGCAGTGAACGCGCCGAACAGGAAAGGGCCTGCGTTGCCGCTGCCGGCACCGGCAAAGCTGCGCCGGCATTCGGCCCAGCTCGACTCGACGCGCGCGATGTCCATCACCACCTCCGGCGGCCACTCGCGCCAGGTATAGACCTTGCGCATATTCATCGACAGGTGCTGGCGCAGGCTCGGGAAGCCGGAGTGCATTTCGGCGCTGATGGCGCGCGCATGCGCGCGCGCCGCGGCATCGGCCGGCCAGCCTCGAGCCGCCGGAACGCGCTCGCAGAGGTATTCCAGGATGGCGAGCGACTCCCATACCGTGATCTCGCCGTCCACCAGCACCGGCACCCTGGCCGCCGCCGAATACGCGGCGATGCGCGCCTTGTAGTCGCCCACGTAGAGCGGCACACGGACTTCGGTAAGGGCGATGCCGTGATGCCTCAGGAACACCCAGGGCCGCAGCGACCACGAGGAGTAGGCCTTGTTGTCAATGACGAGGGTCAGCATGTGGAGGGATCGGCCTTTCCGGGGGCGGCGTTGCCGCCGATCGCGTATCCAGGACTCAGCGTCCGGCGTTGACGCGGAACGACGCGTAGCGGGCGCGCGGACCGGCATTGCGCAACCAGCCCGGCGCGACGGCCTCGATCGGCGTCGGCGCGATGCCGAAGGGCAGCTTCGCCGGCGACACGTTGTCGACCTGCATCGAGCGGAAGCTGTCGCGCGACAGCGGCACGCCGGGCACCGCCTCCATGAACCAGGCCTGCAGAAAGGACAGCTGCCGCGACAGCGGGAATATCCAGCGCGGATGGCCGCTCTCGCGCCCGGCCAGGCGCACGAGCTCGCGCAGCGTGTACGCCGTCGGGCCGACCAGGTCGTAGGCCTTTCCGTAGGTCGAACGGTCGAACAGTGCTGCCACGAAACAGCGCGCGACGTCGTCGACATAGACCGGCTGAAAGCGCGCATCGGCGCAGCCGAGCACCAGCACCGGCAGCCAGCGTTGCAGGGAGGCGAACATGTTGAGGAAGCTGTCTCCGGGGCCGAACACGACCGACGGGCGAAACACCGTGACGGCGAGCTCCTTCTGCTGCGCCAGCACCCACGCTTCGCCATCGCCCTTGGAGCGCAGGTAACCACTCTCGCCATCCGGCCGTGCTTTCAGCGCGCTCATGTGCAGCAGCCGCGAGACGCCGGCTTCGCGGCAGGCGGCGGTGAGTTTCTTCGGCAGCTCGACATGTGCCCGCGCGAACTGGGGGCCGTAGGGCATGCCTTGCCGGCTCGACAGCACGCCGACCAGGTTGATGACCATGGCGCAGCCCCGCAGCAGGCGCACGAGTGCGGCCTGGTCGTGAATATCGGCTTCCACCACGTCCACCCCTGGCAGCACGATGAGGTGCTTGGCGCGCTCGCGGCGCCGCGTCGGTACCACGACTTCATGCTGCCGGTCCGCCAGCACCTGCACGATGTGCCTGCCGATAAAACCGCTGCCACCGAGGACGAGAATCTTCGCCACGCTAATCCTGTTTCCGACCGTGCATGTCGCTGCATGCCGAAAGGTTTCGGCGCAGGCTCACTCTCGCCACGGCGAAAGTTAAGGTCCATGGCCGTACGGCCATGGGCCGGCCGGAGCCAAAACCGCTGCCACCGAGGACGAGGATATTTGCCACGCGATATTCCCGCAGAAACCTGCCGTGTTGCGTCTGGTGCGCCTATAGCGTCAACGGCGCCTGTTACATCCATTGCGTCGACTGCTTCGCCCAGCACCCGCGCGAGCGGTGCGTGTCATGCATGAATTCTAGCGTACCGGCCCCTGAAGACCGCTTGCGATCCGCGCCGGCGACCCTCGCATCATGGCGTCGGGTCGGCGCGCAGCGCCACCAGCCCGTCGGCAGCCGATCGCCCCGCGACAGTGCCGAGCCGCGACTTCAGCGTGCGCGCCTCGCCGCCAAGGACCGCCGAGTAGAAGATCGTGTTGGACATCACCTTCTTGACGTAATCGCGCGTCTCGTTGAAGGGGATGGATTCCGCGTAGATGGCGCCTTCGAGAGGCCGTGCGTCGCGCCAGCGGCGCGCGCGCCCCGGCCCGGCGTTGTAGGCGGCGGCCGCGAGCACCGGATGGCCATCGAAATCGTCCAGCACCCGCCGCAGGTAGAAGGTTCCGAGCGCGGCATTCACCTGCGGCTCGTGCGCGCGCGACCAAGAGTAGTCCTTCATGCCCATCTTGCCTGCCACCCATTGTGCAGTGGCGGGCATGAGCTGCATCAGGCCCGTGGCGCCGACGCTGGAGCGGGCGCGCGAGAGGAAGCGACTCTCCTGTCGCACCAGCCCCAGTACCAGCGGCTCCTCCAGCGCGCGCGACTTCGCGGCACCCGACAGCACCTCGCGGTAGGGTGCCAGGTAGCGCACGTTAAAATCGTGCAGCGCCACGGTGCGGTCGGCCGTGTTGATGGCGCGGTCCCAGATCTCATTGTTGCGGGCGAGCTGCGCGGCCGCCAGCAGTGAGCGGTCGTCCATGCCGCGGATGGCCCAGTTCCATTCGCGCGTGGCCTCCGTCCGCAGGTCGAGGCCGTACAGCGCCAGCGCGCGCCGCAAGCCGGCATTGCCGGACAACGCTGCCATTTCCTCGCTGGTCGGGCTGGCGGCGGTTGCCGGCACATGTACCACCCGGCCAAGCTCTTCTGCCGCCAGCCGCCCGTAAAAGCTGAAGTCGTCGGCGATGCGCGCAAACTGCGCCTCCGCGGTGGTACGCTGCTCCGCCGTCCGCCCCTGCACCTTCAGCGCGCGGCCCAGCCAATAGACCCA
Organism: Betaproteobacteria bacterium; assembly: GCA_016867955.1. Lineage (GTDB taxonomy): Bacteria > Pseudomonadota > Gammaproteobacteria > Burkholderiales > SG8-39 > CAIYPG01. The sequence continues at coordinate 12,272 of VGIE01000010.1, read as the reverse complement.
GGTCGGGTCGGTACGGCCCGCCAGCGACATGCGTGCAATGGCCGCCTGCACCTCGCCCCAGTTGTCCTGGCGCAGGGCGATGCGCGCGCGCCAGGCCCATTGCTCGTCATTGAGCAGGCCGTCGATCCCGGCGGAGAGGCGGTCAGCCTCGGCGAACCAGCCCACGGCATCGGCGATGTGGCGGCGCGCCGCCGCCGTGGCGATCGCGCCAAGCACCCACGCCTGGTCCGGTGGCGTGAAGCGTTCGCGCACGGGCGGCCTCCAGTAACTGGCCGCAAGCGGCGGGTCGTCGCGCGCGATGCGCAGCACCGCTGCGATGTAGAGCTCCCGCTGCGTGCGCCTCGCGAGGCTGTTGCCCTCCACGTGCTGCACCGGCGCATTGATGGCGCGGTCGAGCAGCTTCAGGTCGGGGGTCTCGTCGCGCGGCAGGCGGGCAACCAGGCGGCGCGCCGCAGCCAGCTGGTTGGCCTCGACGAGCATGCGAAAGCGCTCCCACACCTGCTGCGGGCCCCACTGGCCCGCAGTCAGGAGGCCGTCGACCAGGGGCACGCAGCCTTCCGGCAAGTCGCGCGGCGCCAGCCACAACGGCCGCAGCTCGGCGGCCGCCGACGCATCGCCCATCTGCGCACGCGCGAGCAGGCTGTAACAGGTGACTTCGGGGTCGTCGCCGAATACCCGGGGCGCCTCTTCCGTGAACAGTCCCCACTCGCCGCGCCGGCCCAGCACCTTCAGCCAGTCGCGACGCAACTGCTCGGCCAGCAGGCTGCCGTCATTGCGCGAGAGGAACCAGCGGACTTCTTCGGTAGTGCGCTCTTCGAGTTTGAGGCGCAAGTGCCAGTAGCCCACCCAGGGCTCGAGCACATGACCGCCGACGGCCTGCGCGGCTCGCGCGAGGCGGGCACTGTCGCCCGTGCGAAACGCATCGCGCGCTTCCAGCACAGCCTGGTCCGGGTTGGGCGCCTTCTGCCAGGCCAGCGGACGCGCCTGCGCCGCTGCAGACAGGAGCGACGACAGCAACGTGGCGCACAGGCTGGCCGCGAGCAGTGCTATAGTGGAACGGCTCTTCATCATTTGCGTGAACAATACCACATCAAGCCTTTATTTCCGCTAGGAATTCAGGTGTCAACCACCCCGCGCATCCAGCCGCCGCCCAATGCGTCTCGCCAGTCTCCGCCCGGGGATCTGGCGGCCTGGCGCGCGGACCGGCGCGCCGCCCTCATCGATCAACGCATGGCGGTCGCGAAGGAAACACTGCAGGCCTGGCGGCAGGCGATAGACCGGCATATCGAGCGCGGTTTTCCCGGACTCGCACAGCACGCCGCTGGTGCAATTGTCGCCATCTGCTGGCCTCACCGCAATGAATATGATGCGCGCCACATCGCAGCCAGGTTGCGCCGCGCCGGCGCCACCATCATCCTGCCCGTGGTGGTGGCGCCGCAAAAACCGCTGCAGTTCCGCGCCTGGACGCCCGACATGCCCATGGCCTCCGGGCCGCTCGGCATTCCCTACCCCGCGCAGGGCGAGCCGGTGACGCCGACGGCGGTGATCCTGCCGATGGCGGGTTTCGACGACAACGGCTATCGCCTCGGTTACGGCGGCGGCTATTTCGACCGCACGCTGGCGGCGCTGCCGCGGCGCTCGCTGGTGATCGGCGTCGCCAACGAGTTCGCGCGCCTGCCCACCATCTACCCGCAGTCGCACGACATCCCGGTGGACTACGTGGTGACGGAAGCCGGCATCTATCGAAGGGACGGTGACACGGAAAGTGAAATGCGCGGCCCGCGCCTGACGTACCTCGGCGCGCCGGAGCTGGCCGCGAATCGAGCCTGAACGAAGCGTCGCCCCGGGCATGGCCTGGGCAGAAGACACACCGGGTACCATCGCGCATACTCCACCACCGGCCCCGCCGGACCGCGACTGACCCGATCGAACCCGCCGGAGATCCCGCCATGCTGCGCATCCACCACCATCCGCGCTCCACCTACTCGCGCCGCGTCCTGATCGCGCTCGACGAGAAGAGCATCCCCCACGAACTGGTTGCCGTCGACATGGAGAAGAAGGCACACCGCCAGCCCGGCTACCTGGCCTACAACCCCTATGCGCGGGTGCCGACGCTGCAAGAGGATGGATTCGTGCTCTACGAGTCGACCGCCATCCTGAACTACCTGGAGGCCACGCACCCGCAGCCGCCGCTGGTGCCCGCGGACGCGCGCGGGCGCGCGCTGGTGGACATGCACATGAAACTGTGCGACCTGCAGATGACACGCCCGGCCGGCACGATCATCTTCCCCAAGCGCTTCCTGCCGAAGGAACGCTGGGACGAGAAGGCCATCGCGCAGGCCAAGGCCGAGATCGAGAAGCACCTTGACATCATCGAGCGCATCTACCTCGCGGGGGGCCGCGAGTACCTGGTCGGCGACCGCTACACGCTGGCCGAGGTCTGCTACGCGCCGTTCCTGGAATTCCTGCCGCTGATGGAGATCGCCCCGCCGCCCGCAGTGGCGGCGTGGTCGGCGCGCATGCTGTCGCGGCCAAGTGCACTGAAGACCAAACCCGACAAGTAGGCGCCCGCGGCAAGGCGCAGCGGACGACACCCCTGGAGGAAACGCCCATGAATGCACCCGACGCAACTCCCATCCGCGAGGTCTCCGCGGCCGAACTCGGCGCCATGACGCCGGCGGCATTCGTCGCGCTGCTGCGCAGCGAGTGCAGCCGGCCCGGGCGCGGCATGGCCGACCACCCGGTGCTCGCAGCACTCGAGTCGGGCGCGGTGACGCTGCCGCAGCTGCGCCTGCTCATCGAGCAGTGGTACCTGCACAATCGCAACATGCTGCCGTGGATCGGCCAGATCTACGTGAGCTGCCCGCACGAGGAGGTGCGCACCGCCCTGGTGAAGAACCTCGCCGAAGAGTGCCTGGGCATCTTCACGGGCACCAAGGCGCACCCCGAACTGATGCTGGATTTCGCCGCCGCCATCGGCATGGACCCCGCGGCAATCCGCCGCACCGCGCAGCTCGCCGACAGCCGACGCGTGACGGACTACTTCGAGTTCATGGCGAAATGCCGGCCCTGGTACGTTCCGCTGGCGGCCATCGGCATCGGCCTGGAGACCTTCGTGCCGGAGGCGCTGACACGCATGCGCGCCGCACTGAAGAAGAACTACGCCATTCCGGACGACAAGCTGGTGTTCTGGACCATGCACATCACCACCGACATCGAGCACGGCGACGAGGGCACCGACATGGTCGCCCGCCACGCCGTGACGCCCGAGGCGCGCAAGCTGGTCTACGACGCCACGGTCGAAACGTCGGTGCTGTATTTCCGGCTCTGGAACATGTACACGATGGCCGGCCGGCAGTAGCCGCGGGGCCGGCTCGCACGCGGACAGATGCCAAGTGCGTTCGTGACCAAGCCGAACAAGTGACACAGGACGGCAGGAGAATTCGCCTGACGGCGTGTTACTTCTCTTGCTTCGCCAACACAAGTATCCAGAGACACGAAGTTGCAGCGAAGACTCACGTTGCGCAACGCGCAATGTTACGTCGGAGCTGAAAGCATACCCCATGCGCCGGTCGCCTGCGGCGACACCCCTGCGCCGCTCGCAATGCCTGGCGGCTGCGGAACGCGCTCCCCGCTACGCGGCCCGCTCAGACTGTCCTCGCCGACCGCACCAAGCGTTGCTCCGCTGCCCGGCGGCGCATCAGGGGCCCCGGAAAAGCCGCCACGGAATAATCACCGAAGTCAGTATTTACGTATTAAAAGTACATTCGGTAGATACTATCCTAACAAATTGTTAGTACTTCTCTACAGTGGATGGGTGCCGTTCCCCGTTGGGGACGCCGAGAAGCGCAGGCAGCGCTGGGGGTTCGTCCGGGACTGTCTGAGGCATCGAAGCGGGCGAGTTCCGCACCGCCAGCGCTGACGAGCATCGCAGGGGGAGTTTCGGTGAGCTGTTGGAAACTGAGCACTGAAACCGTCGCCTCCGGGGTCGCCTTCTTTTGGTTATTTTTCCTGGCGAAGCAAGAAAAGTTGCTCGCCGCATGGCGAAACCGGCGAAACATCGTCACCTTGGATCAGCGCTTCAGCGCCAATGTCACTCCGTCGCCCAGTGGCAGCAGCGAAATGGCGACCCGCTCATCCACAAGCAGCGCGTCGTTCAGCGCGCGCAGAGCGCGGGTGTTGTCGGTCTGGTCCTTCAGGTCGGCCACCGCACCCGACCAGAGTGTGTTGTCGGAGGCGATGATGCCGCCGTGTCGCACCAGTTGCAGCGCGCGCTCGTAGTAGGCGAGGTAGTTCGGCTTGTCGGCGTCGATGAAGACGAAGTCGAACGCCCCGGACTCGCCCCCGGCAAGCAGGGCGTCCAGCGTGTGCAGCGCGGGCGCGATGCGCAGGTCGATCTTCGCCGCTACGCCGGCGCGCTGCCAGTAGCGCCGCGCCACGCCGGTCCAGGCTTCGCTCACGTCGCAGCAGAGGAGCGCCCCCCGCCGGCAGCGCCAGCGCCACGGCGAGCGCGCTGTAGCCGGTGAAGGTGCCGATCTCGAGGCATCGCGTCGCGCCGATGGCCTGCACCAGCAGGGCGAGGAACTGCCCTTCCTCGGGCAGCACCTGCATCTGGGCCTCGGGCAGCCCTGCCGTTTCGGCGCGCAGCTCGGCCAGCAGCGCATGCTCGCGCAGGGAATGGCTGCCGATGTAGACCATCACCGTTGCATCGATGAACCTGGTCTTGCTGGCCATGATCTTCGAAGGTGGCCGGCTGCCGCGGTCAGGCCGCGGCCGGCTGGCCGAGGAACATGCGGTAGGCCGGGTTGCCGGTCTCATCCGAGTACGGGTACCCCAGCGTGTGCAGGAAGCGGCGGAACTCGGCCATGTCCTTCTTGGGCACCTGGATGCCGACCAGCACGCGGCCGTAATCGCCGCCATGGTTGCGGTAGTGAAACAGGCTGATGTTCCAGTCGGCGCGCATGTGCGACAGGAACTTCATGAGCGCGCCCGGGCGCTCCGGGAACTCGAAGCGGTAGACCAGCTCCCCCCTGGCGGCGGTTGAGCGGCCGCCGACCAGGTGGCGCACGTGCAGTTTGGCCATCTCGCTGTCGGACAGGTCGTCGGAGCTGATGCCGTGGCGCACCAGGGTGCGCCGGATCCTCTTCGTCTCCTCGAGATCGTGCACCTCGACGCCGACGAAGACGTGTGCATCCTTCGCATCAGACATGCGGTAGTTGAATTCGGTGATGTTGCGCGCGCCCAGCACGGTGCAGAACCTCTTGAAGCTGCCCGGCACCTCGGGAATGGTCACGGCAAGGATGGACTCGCGGTGCTCGCCCACTTCGGCGCGCTCGGCGATGAAACGCAGGCGGTCGAAATTGGTGTTGGCGCCGCAGGCGATGGCCACCAGCTTCTCGCCGCGGATGCCCTCGCGCTCGATGTAGGCCTTGGCCCCGGCGATCGACAGCGCGCCCGCCGGCTCGAGGATGGAGCGCGTGTCCTCGAACACGTCCTTGATGGCGGCACAGATGGCGTCCGTATCGACCAGCATGACTTCATCGACCAGCCCGCGGCAGATGCGAAAGGTCTCCAGGCCGACCTGCTTGACCGCCACGCCGTCGGCGAACAGCCCGACATGGTCGAGCGCCACGCGCCGGCCGGCCTTGAGCGAGCGATACATGGCGTCCGAATCCACCGGCTGCACGCCGATGACCTTCACCTGCGGCTGCAGGCGCTTGACGTAGGACGCGATGCCGGAAATCAGCCCGCCGCCGCCGATGGCGACGAAGATCGCGTGGATGGGCGCGTGCGTCTGGCGCAGGATCTCCATGGCGATGGTGCCCTGCCCGGCGATCACGTCCGGGTCGTCGTAGGGGTGCACGAAGGTGAGTTTCCGTTTCCTGGCGATCTGCAGTGCCTCGACATAGGCATCCGAGAAGGTTTCGCCGAGCAGCATGACCTCCGCGCCGCGTGCCTCGACGGCGTCGATCTTGATCCTGGGCGTGGTGAAGGGCATGACGATCACCGCCCGGCAGCCGAGTTTTTGCGCCGCCAGCGCCACGCCCTGCGCGTGGTTGCCCGCGGAGGCGGCAATGACGCCGCGCCCGAGTTGCGCCTTGGAGAGCCCCGACATCTTGTTGTAGGCGCCGCGCAGCTTGAACGAGAACACCGGCTGCATGTCCTCGCGCTTGAGCAGGATGGGGTTGCCAAAGCGCGCCGAGAGGCTGGGCGCGAGGTCCAGCGGCGATTCGATGGCGACGTCATAGACGCGCGAGGTGAGGATGCGTTGCAGGTAGTCGGTTTTCATGGCGTGCCGAGGAGAGTGGGGATGTGCCCAGTACTGCAGTTGTCATGGGCAACCACAGCGCACATGCAAGGCCGCTACTTTACACGATGGCCCGCTGCTGCCTGGCGATGACCGGGGGGTGCGGGAACGGCACCGGCGTCCGCCACGGTGCGGGCGCAGGTAAGCTTCGCCCATGGAAACAGTGCTCTCGCCCGACGGCAGCCTCGCCTCGCTCGCCCTTGCGGCCTTTCTCGCCGCCACGCTGCTGCCGCTGTCCTCGGAAGCGGCGCTGTTCGCGGTGCTGAAACTTCACCCGGACCTGTCCTGGCTGGCCGTCGTCATCGCCACCCTCGCCAACACGGCGGGCGGCATGACCAACTACCTCATCGGACGCGCAGCCAACAAGGCCGTCGGCAGGCCGCTGCCGACACAGCTGGCGCGTGTTGCGCGCTGGGGCGCACCGGCGACGGCCTTCGGCTGGCTGCCCGTCGTCGGCGAGGCGCTGTGCCTGGCCAGCGGCTGGCTGAAACACGGCTGGCTGCCGGTGATGGCGTGGCAGACGACCGGGCGGGGATTGCGTTACTGGGTGATCGCGCAGGGCAGCACCCTGATGTAGGTCCAGCCGGCGTCGCGCCCGCAGCCGCGTCGCAATGCCGACCTACGCCTTCCCGAACATCAACGCGGTGAAGCCCCTGTCATCGAGATAAGCAGCGCGCACCGCATTGCCGACGGCGAGCTCGCCGAACTTTACCCCGAGCACGTTGGAGATGATCGCCGGCCCTTCGGCGAGTTTCACCAGGCTGACGTTGTAGGGAACCTCCGGAAAGCGGCGGTCGAGCGAGCGCATGTACCAGACGAAGGACACCACGCTGCCCCGTCCGGACAGTGGCTGCCACGTGAAGGCCTCGCCCCAGCACTCCGGGCAAGACAGACCCGGCGGATAGCGCACGAATCGGCAGCCTGCGCAGCGCTGCAGCAACAGCTGATGCCGGGCCAGCCCCTCCCAATACTCGCGCTCATGCGCGTTCTTCGGATTGGGCGGCGTGCGCTCAGGCATTCCAGTCTCCGCGGGCGAGCAGGGTGGCGGCGTGAAAGAACTGCGCACGGATGCCGCCGCCGCTGGCATACAGCCCCACCCTGGCATTCGGCACCTGGCGCTGGCCGCATTCCCCCCGCAGCTGCCGCACCAGTTCCACGTGATGGGTCAGGCCGATCAAGTAGCCGCCAGAGAGGTGCCCGCCATGCGTGTTCATCGGCAGTTCGCCGTTGAGGCCGATGCGGCTGCCGTCGCCGACGAAGTCCTGGCACTCCCCGGGCTTGCAGAAGCCGTAGTTTTCCAGCGCCGCCACCGCAGCCACCGTTGTTGCATCGTACGGGAACAGAACGTCCACATCCTGCGGACTGATGCCCGCCGCCTCGTACAGCTGCCTGGCCGCGCGGCGCTCGGGCGAAAAGCTCATCGGCACCCCGCGCTCGAACGCGTGCGTCGCTTCGCGCCCCACCGACAGGAAGTCGACCGGCAGCTTGGCGCAGTCCTTCGCGATGTCGCTGGATGCCATGATGATGGCCGCGGCGCTGCCGCTCATCCGGCACACGTCGAGTTCGCAGAGCGGCCAGATCAGCGGAGCGCTGGCGCGGTAGTCCTCCATGTTCAGCGGCTCGCGCAGCGCCGCGTCGGGATTGAGCGCGGCATGTCGTCGTGCCTGCACGGCGATGCGCCCGAGCTCCTCGGTGGTGGTGCCGTAGCGATGCATGTGCTCGACCCAGGAGAGGCCGTGCACCGCGGCGGCGTTGAAGAAGCCGTGGACAAGGTCGTACTCCTGCGCGCCGGACAACTCGACCATCGATCCGGCCGGGTTGCGGCCGTAGACGAAGGCGAGCATGTCGCAGGCGCCCGCGGCGATCAGCGACGCGCCGTAGTGCAGCGTGAAGGCCGCCGACGATTAATCCAGCGCCCCCGAGACCGCGGGCGTGATGCCGGCAGCGCGGGCAAACAGCACAGGGTCGATGCCGCTGCCGTCGAACTGCTTGGCGCCGAGCAGGCCGTCAATGCGGTGCTTGTCGCCGATGCCAGCGTCGTCCAGGGCGCTCCTGAAGGCCTGCAGCGCCAGTGCATAGCCGTCGGCACTGCCGTGCGCGCCCTGCCGCGTCATGCCGACGCCGACGATGGACACCTGCCGGCCAAGTGCCTGCCGCCTGCCCGCACGCTGCCTACCCACTGTTCAGGCCGCGGCTACTTGAGGAGCGAGGGCGCGGGGTCCTCGTCGCGGAACCATTCGCTGTAGTCGTAGTCCTCCCATACCGGGTCGTCGAGGTCGAGGGTGGCGATCTCGAGCGGGTTGTTGCTGGGATCGGAGAAGTAGATCGAGATGACGAAACGGTTCTTGATTTCCGCGGTGCTGCGCTCGACGGGCTCCGACACCGTCACGCCATTGGCGATCAGGTGCTCGCGCATGAACTGCAGGTCGGCCCGGCTCCTGACGTTGAAAGCCAGGTGGTCGAGCTTCTGCAGGTGCCGCGGCGGCTGCGCGCCCGTCTTCGGCCACAGGAAGGAGACGATGGAGGCATTCGGCTTGCGGTCCAGCTCGCGCACCTCGTAGAACGACACCAGGTCGCCGTTGCCGATCTGGAAGAACACCTGGCGCGCACGCACCTTCACGCCGCCGTCGCCGGTCGTGGGGCCCGCGCTCATCTTCGCGGCCTTGTTGAGCGAGGCTGCATTGTTCTCGAACCAGCCGACCGTGCGGACCACCTTCATGCCCAGCAGGTCGCGGTAGAAGCGCACGCATTCGTCCATGTCGTGCGTGTAGAGCACCATGTGGTTGATGCCGGTGATCCTGCCCACGGCGGGACCCTTGGTCGTGACGATCTGCTTGCGCCGGGGCAGCGGCTGGCTTGCACTGTCCTCGCTCATGACGGGCTTCTCCTCGACTGCGTTTTCCTTCGCGCTTCGCGCCTGGCTCGGAACCGCCTGCGCCCGCTCAATTCGCCTTGAACAGCCGGTTCCACTTCTCGGTCACCGCCTTCTGCACCTCCGGCGGGAAGGCCGAGGGATCGAAGACCTGCAAGGCCGAGGCATCCGCGGAGTTCGGGATGTTGGGCAACGGGCTGGCGATGCCGCCCGGCCCCACCCAGGCGGTCTGCCCCTGCGGGCTCATCATGTAGTTCATCAGGACCTGGGCCGAGTTGGGGCGCTTGGACCATGCCAGCAGGCCGCCGCCGTAGCGGAAACCGAAGCCCGGCCTGGGAAACACCATCCTGATTGGCGCACCCTTTTCCAGCAGCGGCACCGCGGCGCCCGGATTGCTGTAGACCGTCGCCACTACTTCGCCGGACGCGGTGGCCTGCGTGCTGGTGATGGTGCCGACGTAATGCTTGGGTTGCTGCGCGGCGAGCTTGGCGGTGAAGTCTGCGCCGAGGGCCTTGTCCAGCCAGTCGTACCAGGCGATCACCGTGACGGAGGCGAGGGTCGAGGTCGCGAACTTTCCCTTGAACTCGGGCCTGAGAAAGTCCTGGTAGCCGGTGATCGGCGTCTTGATGCCTGTGGTGTTGTACGTGATCACCAGCGGTTCGACGGACAGCACCGGGACCGCCGGCCCGCGCAGGTAGGCTGCCGGCCAGGGCTGTGCTGCCGGGCCGACCGGGGCCCGCAGCAAGCCCTCCTTCTGCTTGTTGTCCAGCCACAGCACTTCGGTGGTGATCACGAGGTCGGCGCCATCGGCGTTGGTGTTGCGCTCGGCCTCGAGCTTTGCCAGCATGGGGCCGCTTGCCTCGCGATGGACCTCCATCACGATGCCAGGAACGGACTTCTCGAATTCGCGCTTTATCCGGTCGGTGACCGCGGGCACGGCGCCGCTATAGAGCAGCACCCGGCCCTCCTTGCGCGCCGCCGCCATGACGGCATCCCAGTTGCCCGCGGATTGCGCCGCAGACGGCGCCGGCAGGCCCGCGGCCGCGCCGGCAAACAGCAGGGCGCAGGCCTGCGTCCCGAGTTTCATTCCCTTCATGGCTCCCTCCCCTTTTTTGTGCCCCGATGCATCATAGCGGCTTCCCCGGCAGGACGATGACGCCGTCCTCGTCGGCGACCAGCCACTGTCCCGGGACGATGCGCACGCCTCCCACCTGCACGGCAACGTCGGCCTCCCCGCTGCCCTGCTTGCTGCCACGTCGAGGATGCAGGCCCAGCGCTTTGACGCCGATATCCAGCGCCGCGAGTTCGACCGCATCGCGGATGGCGCCGTTGAACACCAGGCCCGACCAGCCGTTCTTCGCGGCGATCTCCGCCATGGTCGCACCGAAGATCGCGCAGGCCACGGACCCGCCGCCGTCCACCACCAGCACGCAGCCCTCACCCGGCTCCTCCACGATGCGCCGGGTCAGGCCGAAGTCCTCGAAGCAGCGCACCGTGCGCACGCGGCCCTCGAAGGCGCGGCGGCCGCCATAGCCGGAAAGGCGCAGCTCGAGGACCAGCGCATCGTCATGCGCGTCGCAGAGGTCGGCAGTCGCCCTCATTGCTGGCCTCCCGGGCCCATGCCGGAGAACTTGATGGTGCAGGCGCCGTCGACCAGCAGGTTGTGGCCGCTGACATAGCTCGCCATGTCGGAGACGAGGAACAGCACCGCCATGGCGATCTCCTCGGGCCGCCCCTTGCGGCCGAAAGGCAGGATGGCGTTGTACTGGCGCATCAGTTCGTCGCTCGTCCTCGCTCGGGTGCGCGGCGTGTCGATGGCGCCGGGCGACAGCGCGTTGACCCGGATGCCGTGCGGTGCCCACTCCAGCGCCATCGAGCGCGTCAGCGCGATCAGCCCGGCCTTGGCCGCGCCATAGGACGCATGGTTCGGCGCCGAATAGGCGCTCATAGAAGCGATGTTGACCATGGCACCCGGGCGCCCCGCGTCGATGAGGTGCCGCGCGATGCGCTTGCCCGCGAGGTAGCAGTACTTGAGATTGAGCATCTGCGTCACATCCCACTGCTCGGAGTTCTTGCCGAGCATCGGCCCCCACGACTCGCCGCGCGTGCCGCCGGCGATGTTGACAAGGATGTCGAGGCGGCCGAACTTCGCCAGTGCCTCGTCCACCAGGCGATGGACGTCTTCCTCCCGCGTGACATCCGCGCGGATGAATTCGACGCGGGCATCGCCGGGCAGCAGGGCGCGGGCTGCCGCGAGCGCCTCGTCGGACTGGTCGGCGATCGCCACCGCAGCGCCGGCACGCGCAAGTGCCGCCGAGGTGTGCCCACCGATGCCCTGGCCACCTCCGCCGACGAGCAGCGCCACCTTTCCTCTGAGATCCAGCACGGGCGCCCCTGCGCTTCGCTGTTGCATGGTCGAGTCCTCCGCTTGTCGGAACCTGCGCCTGGCAGGTCGCGCTAACTACCTTGCGCCCTGTCCTGCAAAACCGGACGTCGCAGGCAGCGACGCGCGCCGCACGGCGATGCGCTCGAGCACGGCCTGCTTCTGCGCGTCGGTCATCGCCGACCAGCCGGCGATCTCGTCGAGGTCGCGCACGCAGCCCAGGCACCAGCCGGTGACCGGGTCGATGGCGCAGGTCTTCACACAGGGCGAGGCGATCATGCGCCCACCGCCGCCCGCCTAGACCGGCGCATGCGCGCCGATGGGAGTCTCTGCGCGCGAGGCCTCGCGCTCGGCCACGCGCTCGGTGAAGCGCCAGCGCCCGTCCCTGCAGCGCACCAGCACGTCCAGGTAGCGGCCGAAGCTGCGGACCGCGGGACCCGAGGCATAGCGGTCGAGGCGTGCGAACATGGTCTGCGCCGTGGCGCGGTCGCCGTCGATCACGATGCACGGCTCGACGATGACATGCTTGTGATAGGCCTGCGGGGCGTGCGTGTGCTTGTGAAACGCCTCGCGCAGGGCCGCGTGCCCCTTGATCGGATCGCGGTTGGGCCACTTCAGCACGGCGTCCCCGGTCCAGCAGTCGATCCAGTCGGCTTCCAGCCCGCAGTCGATGCTGTGGCCGTAGGCGTACAGGGTGCGCAGGATGTCCT
>VGIE01000009.1 GCA_016867955.1 Betaproteobacteria bacterium | reverse complement strand
CATGGCGTGTGGATTGCCGGTGCTGGCCTCGGCCAACGGCGGGTTGCCCGAGATCGTGGTCGAGGGCGAAACCGGCCGCTTGCTGCCGCCGGGCGAGGTGGCTGCATGGGCCGCGGCCATTGCCGGACTGTGCGCTGACCCGACAGCGCTGGCGCGCATGGGCCGCGCCGCGCGCGCGCGCGCCGAGGCCGAATTCACCTGGGCCGCCAATGCCGCGCGGCTGGAGGCCATCCTCGCGCGCGGGGGCGGCGCGCGATGATCCATGTTCATCCGACGTTCGTGAAGGGGCAAGCATGTGCGGCATCGTAGGTGGCCTGTCCGCCAACCCGCTGGCGGTGGAGAAGGGCATTGCCAGACTGCGCCACCGCGGGCCCGACGACCAGGGCGTCTGGCGCGAGGGCGATGCGCAGCTGGGATTTGCCCGCCTCTCCATCATCGACCTGAGCGCGGCCGGGCATCAGCCCATGCAGAGCCCTGAGGGGCGCTACGTGATCGTCTTCAATGGCGAGATCTACAATTTCCCGGACCTGCGCGCCGAGCTGGAGGCCGCTGGGGAAACCTTTGCCGGTCATTCCGACACCGAAATCCTGTTGCGGCTTTTTGCCAGGCTGGGGCTCGAGCGCTGCCTGGCGCGGCTGCGCGGCATGTTCGCGTTCGCCGTGTGGGATCGCCTGGAACGCCGCCTGTCGCTGGCGCGCGACAGGCTGGGCGTCAAGCCGCTGGTCTACGCCCAGACCACAGGGGGATTCCTGTTCGGGTCCGAAATCCAGGCGCTGTTCGCGCTGGACCCGTCCCTGTCGCGCGCCCCGGATTTCCAGGGCCTGGACCACTATCTGACCTACCAGTACATCCCCGCGCCCATGAGCGGCTTTGCGGCCGTGCGCAAGCTGCAGCCGGGACACGCCATGACCGTCAAGGACGGTCGCGTCGAGAAGGTCTTCCGCTACTGGGACGTCGATCTCGAGCGCCGCAGCGCGCTCAGCTTCGACGATGCCGGTGAAGCCTTGCGGGAAAAGCTGCTGGAGGCTACCCGCATGCGGCTGGTCTCGGATGTGCCTCTCGGCGCGTTTCTGTCCGGCGGGGTCGATTCAAGCATCACGGTGGCGGCCATGGCCCGGCTCGGCGCAGCGCCGCTGAAGACCTTCTCCATCGGCTTCGAGGACGAAAAGTTCAACGAGTTGCCGCAGGCCGGGGAGGTGGCGCGGCACCTCGGCACCGACCACAACGAGATGGTGGTCAAGGCCGATGTCGCCGACATCATGCCGCGCATGGTCGAGCACCTGGGCGAGCCGCTGGCGGACAATTCGGTGATGCCGACCTATTGCGTTTCGCGCTTCGCGCGCTCGCAGGTCACCGTCGCGCTGACCGGGGATGGCGGGGACGAGGCTTTCGCGGGTTACCGCCGCTTCTACCAGATCCGCCGCATGGACTGGCTCGCGCGGCAGGGGCTTATCCCGGCCTGGCGCGGGCTGCGCCGCATGACCGTGGCGCTGGAGAACCGGCTGCGCCCCCACAAGCGCCGCCCGCCGTTTCCGTCGACGCGTGCCGACCAGATCCTGTCCATGGACGGGATCGAGCGCTACAAGCACCTGCTCGCCTTTTTCACCGATGCTGAGAAGCGCGCCTTGCTGACGCCTGCGATGCAGGAGGCGATCGGCCGCAGCGCGACGACGGACTATCTTGCCGGTCATATGCGATCCGGCGCCGCCGGCGGCCGCGACGTCCTGAACCGTTATCTATGCGTCGACCTCAAGACCTTCCTGCCGGAGGACATCCTGTTTAAGGTCGATGTCGCCAGCATGGCGAACTCGCTGGAATGCCGCTCGCCCTTCCTCGATCACGAACTGATCGAGTTGGCGTTCTCGTTGCCGGGCCGCTTCAAGCTGTCCGCTGCCGGGCGTCACAAGCACATCCTCAAGGAGGCCTTCGGCGGCTGGTTACCGCCGGGCTTCATGGACCGGCCCAAGAAGGGTTTCTCGGCGCCGATGGGTCGCTGGCTGAAGGACGACTTGTCCGAGATGATACGCGACCTCCTCATCGGCAGCCGCACGCTGGCGCCGTGGATCCGGCAGGACGTGGTGGAGCGCTACGTCAACGAACATGTGTCCGGCCAGCGCGGACATGGATTGCGGCTGTGGCCGCTGCTGGTGCTCGCGATCTGGGTGCGCCAGATGGGCGTCTCGCACTGAAGGGCCGGAATGCGCATCGGCATCATCGCCGCGGGGCTCTGGCGCTCCGTCCACCTCGACATGGCCAAGGCCCTGCAGGCCCGCGGGCATCAGGTGGTGGTGTACACCGAGGATGCCAGCCTGCTGAGCATCGCGGGCCTTGCGCGCCGCGTCGAGGACGGCGTGGAGATCCTTGGCATCCATCATGAGCGCCGCAATCCCTGGCTGTGGCTGCCGGACCGCCTGCTCAAGGCCTGGCTGGGCCGCCGGTTCTTCACCACCCTGTATGCCATCCACCGCTACCTGCGGCGCAGCCGCTGCGACATCTACCTGGTCGAGGGCGACTGGATCGGCGTGTTCCCTGCGCTGCTCGGCTATCTGTCACGATTTCGCTGGGTCGTCAGCGTGCATGATCCCGATCACGCCGGCGTGCGGCTGGGTTACCCCGGTGAACCGTCGAACCGCTGGCGCGAGCGGACCAAGCGCTGGGTGTTGCAGCGTGCGGACGGCGTGAGGACCAATTCCCACGTGACGCGTGACATCCTGGTGCAGGGAGGCGTCGCACCGGAGTCCGTTCATGTTGTTCCGCTTCATGTCAGCGAGCGCATGAAGATCGATGGCGATCTCGCTGCATTCCGCGCTGCCGCACGCGCCGACGTCATTGCGCGGCACGGGCTCCCTGCGGATTGCGAACTGGTGCTGGCGGCCTGCCGCCTCACGCCCATCAAGGGACTCGAACTGGCCGTGCGCGCCGTCCGCGCGCGCGACTGCTGGTCTGCGGCGGCGACCGCAGCGTGGCCGGCGCGGGCAGTTACCGGATGGTGCTCGAACGGCTCGCGAACGACTGCCGGGCGGATTCCGCGATCCTGTTCGCTGGCGATATCGAGCCCGGTCTGATGAAACGCTACTACGCGGCGGCGGATCTGCATGTGGTGACCTCGTACATCGAGACCTTCAGCTATGCGGCAGTCGAGGCGGCGCTGGCCGGAACCTGCACGGTGATGACCGACCGCATTGGCGCCGGCCACTGGCTCGAGGAAGTCGGCGCGTCTGTGGTGGTCAGGGGCCGGGCATCGGAGGACTTCGCGGCCGGGATCGAAAGCGTACTGGCGCAGCTGCCGGACGCGGGCAGGGCGCGCGGCATGGCGGAACGCACCGCAGAGGCGTTGTCGCTTGATCGCGTCACGCTGGCGCTGGAAGGCCTGCTGATGCGATACGTGCCCGCCGCTGACCATGAAACGGCGGCCGCCTGAATGAGCGCCAGCATGAAGACCTGCTATCAGATCAACCTCCAGCTGAGCCTGGGCGGCGGCGAGATCTACACGCGCTTTCTCACCGTCGCGCTGCGCGAACTGGGTTACGAGCCGGTGCTGTTCACACACGCGGACGCGCCGTTCTGGCCGCGGCTACTACCGCCCGGAACCCGCCTCGTGCCGGTGCGCACGCTGCCGGAAATCGAGCAAATGCTGGCAGAGGAGTCCGGACATGATGGCCGTCGCGCAACGGTGATCACGCACTCCGCATTGCCCGCGGAGGCCGCGCGGCGGTTCGCCGCGGCGTACCGGCTCGCCGGCATGCTGCACATGCCGCTCTACGAGCGCTTTCCGGATGGCCTTCCGCAGTATCACTGCCTGTTGGCGGTGTCGGCACATGTGATTGCGAGCGCGCGCTCGCGCGGGCTGGTGAACGTGCATGATCTGCCGCTGTATGGTGTCGCCGATCTTGCTCCCCGCGGTGGTATGCCTGAAGTTGCCACGGACGGTACCATCCGGGCGCGCGCCCTATACGACTGGGACAGGCGCAAGGTGCGCGATCGCTTGCTGGGCTGGTTAGAGGCCCGCGGGCGGTCGGGTGCAACGGACGCGCGCGCGCAAGTGTTCCGGCGCAGGCCAGGGCTGACCCTCGGCATCGTGTCGCGGATCACGCCGATCAAGCAGTTTCCGCTGATGTTCTCCATCCTGGCTCCGGTGCTGGCGTGCCATCCTGCGGTCAACCTCGAGATATTCGGCAGCGGTGGCTATGCGTCCATCCGCGACCTCAGGCGCGCATTGCTGCCGGCGCGGCAGCAGGTCCGGTTTTGGGGCCGGCAGGATGACGTGGCCAGCATCTATCCGCAACTCGATTACGTGCTCTCCGGCCTGCCGGAGAAGGAGGCGCTGGGGCTCAACCTCATCGAGGCGCAGTGCTGCAATACGCCGGTGCTCGCGGTGCGTGCGCCGCCCTTTACGGAAAGCGTGGTGGATTGCGAGACCGGGTTCCTCTTTGAGGATCCGCGGCAGGATCAGGGCCGGAGCTTCGCCGAGCTGCTGGCGCGGATCGTTGTCGGTACGCGGCTGCTGGAGCCCAGGCGGGCAGACGCGCATCTCGCGCGTTTCTCCGCCGCGGCATTCCGCGAGCGGCTTGCTGCCGCGCTGCGCGCGCTGGATGTGGGGTCCGCGACGCCGGCGGGGTCCTGAGGCCATGCGCATCCTGTTCCTGCATCCGAAGGCCTGGACCGGCGAATATGCATTGCTGCACGAACTCGTCCGCATGGGGCATGACGTCTGTGTGCTGGAAGAGCGCCGCGGCGGCGGTACGCGTGCGTTCACGGCGTGGCATCAGGCACCGGGGGACGGCCTGCGCATGCTCTGGTATGACCCCTCGCGCGGCGCCTTGCGCCTCGTGACCTGGCTGGCCGACCGCGTGTTCCGCCGCGCCTTCGAAGGCCGCAACCTCGTGCATCGCATGCTGGTGATCGCAGAGGCCGTGCGGCATTTCAGGCCCGATGCCATCGTGTCGAGCGACGGCTTCAGCTACGGCATCCCGGCCGGCCTCGCCCGGCGCACCGGGCTGTTCTCGACGCGCCTGCTTGTGTCGTACATCGGCGGCGATGTGCTCGACTGCCCCGAGGCCGAGGTGGGACATCGGCGCACGCGGCTGACCGACTGGCTGATCCGCGCTTCGCTGCCTGGGGTGGACCTGCTGCGCGCGGTGTCGCCCAAGATCGAGGCCGTGCTGCTCGAGGACGGTGCCCTCCGGTCGCGCGTGCATGTGCTGCCCAGTCACCTGGTCGCCGGCCACGGCGAGCTTGCCGGTGTCGCTGCCCGCAAGTCAGCCTGCCGGGCGGAGATTCGGGAGCAGTACGGCATCGCGGCCGCGGCGCCGCTGGTCGTGACGCTGAGCGGCAATCACAAGGGCAAGGGCCTGCATGTGCTGGCGGCGGCTTGGCCGCAGGTGGTACGTGAAGTGGCCGGCGCGCGCTGGATGCTGTGCGGACCGGATCATCCGTGGCTGCGGGCCGAGGTGTGGCCGGTGCTCGAGCGCGCGGGCGTGCGCGATACGGTCGTCGCCACGGGGACCCTGCAGGGCCTGGAGGTGTTTCGGCATCTTGCCGCGGCCGATGTTCACGTGAATCCGAGCCTCTGCGAAAGCCTCAACATGGTGACTGCGGAAGCTGCGGCAGTCGGCACGCCTACCATCGGCAGCGACGGTGCCGGGATCGCGCACTGGATCTCGCGTTTCGGCGCCGGAAAGGTGGTGCCGCGCGCAGAAGTTCGCCCGCTGGCCGATGCTATAATTTTCGCACTGCAAAACGCTGATCCGCATCAGAATTCTCGCCCCTCTCATGCTCGTGCCGATGCGCTGGATGCGCTGGCCGGGGAATTTGCCCTGGAGCGGGTCGCCGCCGGCCTGATCGCCCTGCTGCAGGGCGATATCCATCAACAGCATCCCTCATCCCGAGTGCGGCCTTGACTCTCACCCTGGGCATCCAAACCGGACACGAATCCTCCGCGGCCCTGTTCGACGGCACGCGCGTGGTTGCAGCCGTCTCCGATGAGCGCCTGTCGCGCATCAAGAACGATGGCGGCAGGCTGAGCGACCTGGCCATCGACGAGGTGCTGCGCCTTGCTGGCAGACGGCGCAGCGACGTCGAGCGGCTGGCATTGCTCTACACCTTCTTCCCCGAAGACTATTTTGTCCGCGAGACCTGGACCAAGGAGATCGAGCGCCGGCTGTCGCGCCTGCGCAAGGCGAGAGGTGCCCCGAGCGCCGAGCGCCCGCAGATGCTGCTGACCAACTTCATCGAACGGCTGGAGGCGCGGGGCAAGGATTTCGACCGCCACTTCCTGCGCCTGCGCTTCCTGCGTGGCGAGCGCTTCGAGGGCGCAGAGCCGGCCTTCTACGACCATCACCTGACGCATGCAATATCGGCGGCCTACTATTCCGGTTTCCGCGATTGCGCCGTCATCACCATGGATGGCGTTGGCGACCGGCATGTCTGTCATACCTCGGGACTGTGGCGCGATGGGCGTTACGAGCGCGCCCACGCTACGGATGCTGTCGGTGCATCGCCCGGAGCGTTTTATGGCCATTTGACCGAACTGCTGGGCTTTCGCGTCATGCGCCACGAGGGCAAGGTGGTGGGACTCGCCGCCATGGGCGATCCCGCGCCGTTGTACGACGCCTTTCGGCAGGCCCTGCGGCCGTCCACGGACGGCAACCGGCTTGACTCGGAATTCGTCGGGCAGCCGCAACCCGAGGGCCGGCGCTACGGCTACCTCAAGCGGGTGATCCAGGGGCACAGCCGCGAGAACGTGTCGGCAGCCTGCCAGAAGGTGCTGGAGGACGTGGTGCTGGAACTGGTGCGCAGGTTTCTCGCCGATACCGGTCAGCGGCGCATTGCACTCAATGGCGGGGTGTTCGCCAATGTCAAGCTCAACCAGCGCATCGCCGCCCTGCCCGAAGTGGACAGCATCTTCGTGTTCCCGGCCATGAGCGACACCGGCAATGCCGTGGGCGCGGTACTGCTCGACCTCATGGCGCGCAACCTCGATGCGCTCGCGGACAATCCGCCGCTGCGGGATGTCTATTGGGGGCCGTCCTACACCGACGTCGAGATCGCGGTGGCGTTCGCCCGGGCGGGCCTGAAGGCCACCCGGCTCGATGAGGCGGCGCTGATCGAACGCTCTGCGCGTGCCATCCACGATGGCCGCATCGTCGGCTGGTTCCAGGGCCGCATGGAATTCGGACCGCGCGCGCTGGGCAACCGCTCCATGCTGGCGCGCCCGACGGAAGGGCGCATCAACGACTGGCTCAACCAGCGGCTGGAACGCTCGGAGTTCATGCCCTTCGCGCCCAGCGTGCTGGCCGAACGCGCCGACGAGATCTTCATCGGTGTCGGTAAGGCGCGGCATACCGCTGAGTTCATGACCGTGACCTTCGATGTGCGTCCCGAATGGCGGAAGCGCATCCCGGCCGTCGTGCATGTCGATGGAACGGCGCGCCCGCAACTGGTGCGACCCGAGGTCAATCCGCGCTACCACCGGCTGATCTCGGCCTATTGTGCGCTCTCCGGCATTCCGCTGGTGCTCAATACCAGTTTCAACGTGCACGAGGAGCCCATCGTCTGTGCGCCGGACGAGGCGATCCGCGCGCTGGCCGAACGGAGGGTGGATTGCCTGGCCGTCGGCGACTACTGGGCGCAAGTCAGTTGAGGCAGGGGCCGGGCAGCGCGGCAAGCGCGCAGGCTGGTGACTCGGAGGGCGCACGGGCCGCGACCGACATGCGCGCGCTGGCGACGCCCGCGCTCTACCCGGCCGTGCTGGCGCTGTTCGAGGGAGCCTCGCGGGGGCGGATTCTCGATGTGCCCGCCGGACACGGGGCCTTCGCACAGGCGCTGCTGGCGCGCGGTTACGATGACATTCACTACCTCGACATCAATGCAGCCGCCTTCGCAATGAAGGATCCTCGGGTGAGCTTCCGGCAGCACAATGTAATGGATCCCCTGCCGTTCCCGGACAACCATTTCGACCACGTGTTCAGCATCGAGGGTCTGGAGCATTTCGTGAATCCGTGGAGCTTCGTGAGCGAACTGTGCCGGGTGCTGAAGCCGGGGGGACGCCTGGTCATCACCACGCCGAACACGTTTTCCGTCGATGCGCGCCTGAAGTACCTGCTGTCAGGCTATTTCCCGCGCTTCCGGCCGTTGATGCTGACACCGGACAAGGTCATGGACCAGGATGTCGATGACGCCCACATCAGCCCGGTGTATTTTTGGCAGCTTAACTACTTCCTGCTCACCAGCGGCGTGCGTATCGAGCGCGTGACCGCGGATGCCCGCCTGTACAAGCCGCGATGGGCCGCGCGCATGGTCGAGGCCCTGGTCGCGCGCATGATCCGCAACAACATTCGCCGGCGCGGCTTCCCGGATCCCGGCATCACCTCGGACGACGTGCTGTTCGGGGACTGCCTGATCGTTTCCGGGCAAAAGCGCGCCTGAGCGCCATGCGACTGCTCTATACGTTTCCGGAGCCGTTGCCGCTGGAGCGGGCGCGGGGGCTGCAGGTCGTGCAGACCGTCGCGGCCCTTGGCCGCGCCGGGGTCGACGTCACGCTGGCGTTTGCGCCGGTGCGCGGTCCCGGCGGCGCATTCGGCGCCCATGTCGACCCGTTCGCTCATTATGCTATCGCCCGCCCCGCGGGTGTGACCCTTGCGGCGGTTCCGCGATCGCTGCCCTGGCCCTTCTCGGGTGTCCATTCCAACCGGCTGTACTTCGCCAACTTGCAGCGCAACTGCGCCAAAGGGCTGGCGGCCGGACCCGTGTTCGTGCGGCATTTGAAACTTGCCGCGAATATCGCGCGGCGATTGCCCGAGGCGTGCTTTGTCTATGAGGCGCACGAGGTATTCGGTGACACCGCGACACCGGCCCGGCGCGAGGAGAACCGGGTGCTTGAGCGCACCGTCATTGCCGCTGCCGGCGCCGTGATCGCGAACTCCGCGGCAACGGCCCGGCGGCTTGAGGCGCTGTACGGCGGACCTGCCCTGCTCGCGGTAGTGCCCAACGGCGTTGCCCGGCCGGACGCGTTGCCTGACAAGCCCTGGGCTGACGCTGCCAGGCATATCGTCTACGCGGGCAGCTTCTTCCCCTGGAAAGGCGTTGGCGAACTGGTGGATGCCGCCGCTCGCTTGCCCGGCTGCCACATCGCGCTCATCGGTGGCGAGCCACAAAGGATTGCCGAGATGGAGGCGAGCTGCTCGCCGGACGGCGCGGTCATCGAATTCGCCGGTCGCCTGCCGCATACGGCGGTCATGGCGCGTCTGGCAGGCGCGTGCATCGCCGTGCTGCCGAACCGCGAGGATACGGACAGCGCGTTTACCTCGCCGATCAAGCTGTTCGAGTACATGGCGGCCGGCTGCGCCATCGTCGCCAGCGACCTGCCGGCCTTGCGCGAGGTCCTCGGCGAGAACGAAGCGGTATGGGTCAAACCCGGCGATGCAGCCGCGCTCGCAGCGGGGATCCAGGCGCTTGCGTCCGATCCGCAGCGCGCACGGGCGCTGGGCGAGCGCGTCCGCCTGCGCTCCGGAGAATTCACCTGGGACGCGCGCGGCAGTCGCGTGAAAGCCGTGCTCGAGGACATGCTGCGCATGAAGGCTCGGCAATGACCGCCGGTTCCGGCCCGGACCCGCGGCAGCGCAGCCCGCGCATCCTGCTCATACGCCGCGACAATATTGGCGATCTGGTTTGCACCACGCCGCTGATCGCGGCGCTGCGCCAGCGCCATCCCGGTGCCTACATTGCAGCACTGGTGAACTCCTACAACCGCGACGTGCTGGACGGCAACCCGACGCTGGACGAAGTCTTCGACTACACCAAGGGCAAGCACCGTGAGCCGGGCACAACGCTATTCGCAACCTATGCCGGGCGCGTACGGCTTTTCATGGCCATGCGCAGACGGCGCTTCGACTTTGCCGTTCTGGCGGCACCGCATTTCCAGCCGCATGCGCTGTGTTTCGCACGCGCCTCGGGCGCGCGGCATGTGGTGGGGTTTGTGGACGGGCGTGGTGCGGCGCGGATTGATCACCCAGTTTCTTACGGCAGCGGTGCAACGCTGCATGAGGCGGAGGATGTCTTTCGCCTGGGAGCGCCGCTGGGCGTGTCCGGCGAGCCGCCGTCGGCGCGGGTGTTTCCGCAGCCCGCGACGCTCGTGCGCGTGCGCACGGCGCTGGGCGCCCTGCCTGGCGGACCGGTCGTTGCCATGCATATCAGCGCGCGCAAGCCCAGCCAGCGCTGGCCGGCGGAACGCTACGTCGAGGCGATGCACGAACTGCATCGCCGAGGTAACGCGCGTTTCATCCTTCTCTGGGCGCCGGGATCGGATGCTAATCCGATGCACCCAGGGGACGATGAAAAGGCCGCCTCGGTCAGCAGAGAAGCCGGTGGCCTTGGACTGCCGCTGCTTTCATGGCCGACCGCACGGCTTCCGGAACTGGTGGCGGCGCTGGCGGCAAGCGATGCCGTGCTGTGCTCCGATGGCGGTGCCATGCATCTGGCAGCGGCGCTGGGAAGGCCGATCGCCTGCCTGTTCGGCGATTCTTCGCCTGCGCGGTGGCATCCCTGGGCCTGCCCGCATGTGGTGCTGCAGTCGCCAGGCCGGGTCGTCGATGAGGTTCCGGTATCCGCTGCAGTTGCCGCCGTGATGCAACTGCTGGAAGCTTCGCGCGAAACCGGCGCCTGACCGCCGTCGAATCGGCGAGGCAATTCTCAAGTTTCAATTTTGCAGATGGCAGTCTGGCGTGCTTTCACCGAAAGTTTCCATATCGGCGAAGGGATAACTACCAGAAACCGATGCGTTGATGCCACGCGACGGTGGCGTCAGTCTACGGCTTGGCGGTCGTCCGTCTTCGGTTGCCGGCTCTTGGCGCTCCGGTACCAGGACACCGTCTGGCGCAATCCCTCGTCGAGGGTCAGTGAGGGCGCCCAGCCCATGGCTCGCACGGCATTGCTGTCGATCTCCAGCGAGCCAAGCAGGCGATCGGCTTCGGCGCGCCTGCCCAGTAGGCTTGCCCCCAGGCGCAGGACTGCCGGCGGACAGGGCCACAACATGGCCGGAAAGCCCAGGTGTGCGCCGAGCATGCGCAATAGCTGCGGCGTCGACACGTCCTCGCCGTCGCTGACCAGGAAGGTCTTCCCCGGCGCATCCTTGTGCGTGGCGCAGGCCATGATGCAGTCAGCAAGATTCTGTACCGATACCAGGCTGCGACTGTTCCTGACCGAGGCAAGGGGCAGCGGAATGCCGCGCTCGACCAGGCGCATCAGGCGCAGGAAGTTCGCCCCGACCCCGGGACCGAAGACCAGCGGCGGCCGCAGGACGATGCTGTCGGGCAGGATGTGGCGCAGCCGTTGCTCGGCATTCCATTTCGAGCGCGCATAGTCGTCCTGCGGGTTCGGCGCATCGTGTTCCGTAAAGGGCCGCCCCGGCGACTCCTCGCCGTGGACCTTGGCGGTGCTGGCAAAAATGAAGCGTCGCACTCCGGCCCTGGCGGCCGCCTGCGCCAGGTGCACCGTGGCATTCGAGTTGGCGGATTGGAAAGCGGCGCGAAGATCGTCGAACTTCTCCTCCAGCATGTGCGCGCGCCCGGCCAGGTGGATGACGAGTTCAGCGCCCCTCAGCGACGGCAGCGCATCGGCGGCCTCCAGATCCAGCGAATGCAATTCGACGTCCTTCATGCCCTGCGCGGAAATGTTCCGGGCAATGCCGCGGATCTTCCAGCCGGCGGCGGCAAATCGCGTGCAGACGGATCGACCGATGAAACCGGTTGCGCCGGTGATCACGACCAGCATGCGTGTCCTCCCGTGGTCCCCATGATCGGCGCCGGCAGCACCTCAGGATGCGCGCCACACCGTGCGGTTGACGTAGTCCGTGTAGCTGAGCAGGATGCGGACAACCTTCTGCGAGACGTTCGGCATCTGATAGTCGGCCGGCGTGCGCACCGCCCCGCCGCCCGCGGCACGCTGGTCCAGCACTACATCGAGGGCGCGCATCACCCGGCCCGGTTCGAGTCCCGCCAGCATGACGGCCGCCTCTTCCATGCCTTCGTGCCGTTCATGCGTGTCGCGGATGTTGAGTGCCGGGAATCCGAGGATGGAGGATTCCTCGGTGATGGTGCCGCTGTCCGAGAGCACTGCACGTGCATTCAACTGCAGGGCGACATAATCGGTAAAGGAGAACGGCTTGTGCAGTTCCACCCGGCTGTCGAAGCCGAGGCCCTGCGTCTCCAGCCGCTTGCGGGTGCGCGGGTGCGTCGACACGATGATGCGCTGCTCGTATTTCGCGGCCATGCCGTTCAGCAGCTGGTGCAAGCCGTTGATCCGGACAGGGTCGTCGACATTCTCCTCGCGATGCGCGCTGACGAGAAAATATTCGCCCTTCTTCAGCCTCAGCGTCGACAGCACCGGTGAGGCATCTATCCTGGGGCGAAACCGGTTCAGTACCTCGAACAGCGGGCTGCCGGTCTTGATGACGCGGTCGGGCGGCAACCCTTCGCGCAGCAGGAACTCGCGGGCATGGTCGCTGTAGGGCAGGTTGATGTCGCTGAGATGGTCTACCAGCCGGCGGTTGATCTCCTCGGGAACACGGTCGTCGAAGCAGCGGTTGCCGGCCTCCATGTGAAACACCGGAATCCTGCGGCGCTTGGCCGCAAACACCGTCACGCAGCTGTTGGTGTCGCCGAGCACAAGAAAGGCATCTGGCTTCACCTCCGCCAGCACCGGGTCGATGCGGATCAGCGTCTGGCCGATGGTATCGGCCGCGGTGTCACCGGCGGCGCCGAGGAAATAGTCGGGTTTGCGCAGCCCGAGGTCGCTGAAGAAGATCTCGTTAAGCTCGTAGTCGTAATTCTGCCCGGTGTGCACCAGCACGTGCTCGGTGTGGGTGTCGAGTTCCTTGAGAACGCAGGCGAGGCGGATGATCTCCGGGCGGGTGCCCACCACCGTGAGGACCTTGAGTCGTGCCATGTTCAGACCGCCTCCTGGAAGGTGTCCGGCGTGTCGGGGTCGAAGATCTCGTGCGACCAGAACATGGTCAGCAGGTCCCCTGTTCCCGTGTTGGTGATGTTGTGGGTGTGGAGGGCGGGCATGTCCACGTAGGCCGGCCGGCCCCCCGTCACACGGAACTCGACGACGTCGCTGGTCAGCAGCCGGCGCACCCGGATCAGGGCATCCCCTGACACGACCAGGAACCGTTCGAGCTTGTGGTGGTGGTAGTGGTTGCCGCGCGTGATTCCCGGGCGCGTGGTGGATAGGAAGCACTGCCCCCCATGCAGGGAGCGCACCGCTTCGAAGAGTTCTCCGCGCGCATCGCTACGCAGCTGCAGCGCCCGCGGGTAGTGTCGGGGAAACAGGTACGAGCGATAGGTGTTGAACAGGTCCAGCTCGAACTCCGAGCTGAATGCCGGGATGACGTGTGCCTCGTACTGGCCGGCGATGGCGCGGATTCGCGCGAGGGCATCGGACACCCGCATCGGCGTGCCCGTGACGCGAATATCGCCCGTCTCCCGGCCTTCGATCGCAGCCAGCATGCGGGCTGCAACACGCTGCGCATGCACCAGTTCCAGATCGGCGTCGACGATGATGCGCGGCTCCTCGCCACTCGCGATCTGGTGGCAGAACGTGGTCACGGCCGAGTTGTAGAACGGGCGCCCGGCCTCGCCGAAGAGGTGCGGAAGGATGACGTTGGCGTAGGGTGCGCCGCTCTCCAGGCTCCAGCCCGCCAGCAGACCTGCTGCCGCGCGCTTGGACAGCGCGTAGGCCGTGTTGCGCGAGTGTTGAATCGAGTTGGCGAACAGCACGTGCGGGCGCACGCCTGCCGCCTGCATCGCCTCCACCAGTTGCCGCACCGGCAGCACGTTGCCGTCATGGATCTCGCGGTCGCTGCCGCGGTTGCTGCCGGCGAAATGGGCAATGGCGTCGACGGATGCCACGAAACCGCGCAGCCGGGACGGTTCGGCGAATGTCGGGCGGTCGGCGGTGACGACCGCGATGTCCTTGCGCGCGAGCAGATGGGCATGCATGTGCCAGCCGAGGAAGCCGCCGGCGCCGGTGATGCCGATGCGCAACGGAGAGCCGGTCATCCTGCGCCAGCCGCGCCGGGCAGCTGGGCGCGAATTTCCGGGAGCGAGCGAAGCAGCTTCTCGACCTCGCGGGCGTCGAGGCGCCGGGTATTGTGCGAGGTATAGTCGTCCTGAGCTACCTCCTGGCGGTCGCCCTCGGTGAAGTACTTGGCATAGTTGAGGTCGCGCGCGTCTATGCGCAGCCGCAGGTAGTCTCCGCGGTCTTCCGCATTGCGCATTTCCTCGCGCGTGGCGAGGGTTTTGTAGATCTTCTCTCCGTGACGCATGCCGATGACGCTGACCGCAGCACGCGAACCGAACAGCCGCTTCAGCGCGGTCACCAGGTCCGCAATGGTGCAGGCCGGCGCCTTCTGGATGAAGATGTCCCCCTGGTCGGCATGCTCGAATGCATGGATGACCAGTTCGATGGCTTCCGGCAGCGCCAGCAGGAATCGCGTCATGGACGGTTCGGTCACGGTGATCGGCTGCCTGTTGCGGATCTGCTCTAGGAAGAGCGCTATGACGGAACCGCGCGAATGCATGACATTGCCGTAGCGCACGCAGGGGACGATGGTGCTGCGGGCATGGCTGCGGGCGCCCGCCTGGGCCAGCTTCTCCATCAGCCCCTTGGTCATGCCCATGGCATTGATGGGATAGACGGCCTTGTCGGTGCTCAGGCAGATGACCCTGCCGACGCCCTGCGCAATGGCCGATTCGATGACGTTATTGCTGCCGATGACGTTGGTCAGGACCGCCTGCATGGGGAAGAAGTCGCAGGAGGGCACCTGTTTCAGCGCCGCGGCATGGAACACGAAATCAACGCCGGTCATGGCCTGGTCCACGCTCTCGCGGCTGCGCACGTCGCCGATGAAGAACTTGAGGCGCGGCTCGGCATATTCGATGCGCATCAGTTCCTGTTTCAGCTCGTCGCGGCTGAAGATGCGGATTTCGCGCACGCCGCGCGAGAGCAGCGGCGCGATGACAGCGTGGCCGAAGGACCCGGTGCCGCCGGTGACAAGGGCTGTCCTGTTCCTGAAGGGGTTGGCCAAGGGCGCGTTCTTCTCCATTCAGTTTGCCGGGCTGCCGCCGTCGCGGGCCTGGTTGAACCACTGCTCCAGCTGAGTCATGAGGCGATCGCGCTCGAAGTGCTGCCGATAATATGCGCGGCCGGCTTCTCCCATGGCCTGGCGCGCTTCCCCGCGCATCTGATAGAGCGCCATCACGTTTGTCGCCAATGCCTTGGCATCGCCCGAGGGGCCCACTCTTGCGGCGCCGGATTCCCGCAGCACGTTGGCGCCCTCGCCATCCAGCATGCCGACAACCGGCCGGCCGCAGGCCAGATACGATTGTATCTTACCGGGGATGGTCAGCGCGAAGATCGGGTCGGCCTTGAGGGTGACCAGCAGTGCGTCGGCGGCTGCGAACAGGGGCGGCATCGTTTCTAGCGGAAAGGCGCCGGTGAGGTGCACGGTGTCGGTGAGTCCGCGCGCAAGCACCTGCTCGCGGACCCAGCCGGCCATGCGGCCATCGCCGACGACAACCCAGTGAATCTCCTTGATGTCGCGCAGCAGCTCGGCTGCCGCAAGGATGGTTTCGAAGTCCTGGGCGGCGCCGATGTTGCCTGCGAACAGGATGCGAAAACCGCTGGGCAATGCCACTGGCAGCGGACGCGGCGGCTGCGTTGCCTGCGTGAACATCGCTTCGGCCCAACTAGGGAAGTACAATACCCGCGTGGGATCGGCGCCCTGGGCGTGCACGCGTGCGATGAATCCGCGCGACTGTACCAGCACGCGATCGCAGTGCCGGTAGATGAAGCGCACCAGGCGGCCGATCATGCCGAGCACGAGGGGCGAGCGCACCGATCCCGCGGCGGTGACGCTTTCCGGCCACAGGTCGAGCACCCAGAGCAGCACGGGTCCGCGTCGCAGCCGGCGCAGCACCAGCGCCGGTAGTGCGACGGTGATGGGGGAGGGCTCATGCACGAAGATGGCGTCGAATTTTCCCGGACACTTCCATGGCCCCAGCAGGCTCGCAAAAAGCGCAAACGACGCATAGTTCAACGCCAGCCGCAGGCCGCCGCCGCTGCCACGCGCGATGAGCGGACAGCGCCGGATCTCCACGCCCTTCCAGTTTTCGCTGCTGCGCCTGAACCAGCCATGACCGTCGAAAAAGCGTCCCGACGGATAGTTCGGCGTCCCCGTGAGCACGGTCACCGAATGACCACGGTCACGCAGCGCCAGCGCGAGATCATTGACGCGGAAATTCTCCGGCCAGAAATACTGCGAGACGATGAGGATGTTCATGAAGCGCGCGCCTCGGCGATGACCATGTCGAGGCAGGCCTGCAGCGCGCGCGCGGACGCGTTCCAGGTGTAGCGCGCCTCCACCAGTTGCTGCAGCCGCGCGCCCATGGCGAACAGCGGGGCATCGGGCTGCAGCAATTCGCGCAATCCCCGTTCCAGCTCTCCTGCGCTGGCCGGCACGATGATTCCGCCACCGCAGTCGGCCAGCTGCGGAAAGCCGCACTGGTCGGTCAGCAATACCGACCGGCCGTGCGCGCCGGCTTCCAGCACGACGATGGACATGGCCTCCTGCCGCGACGGTATGGCGACCAGTGTCGCGTGGCGCAGCAGCCAGCGCTTGGCTCCGCCCAGGACCGGGCCCGCAAGGTGCACGCGCGCGGCTGCGCCGCGGGCTGCAGCGGCTGCTTTCAGCGACGACCCAAGTCCTTCATCCGGGCCGGCGAACACGAGTTGCACTTCGGGGAACTCCGGCGCCGCAGCCAGGAACGCCTCGAGCAGCAGATCGGGCCCCTTGATCGTGTTCAGCCGGCCGATGAACAGCAAGAAAGGTTTGCTGTCCAGCGCGGGCAGCGGGCTCACGTCGGTTGCGTCATGCGCCGCATCGTCCATGTCCACGCCGTTGGGGATCACCACGACGCGCTCTGCCGGCAGCCCGTAGGCGGTGAACTGCGGGGTTTCATCTGCAGTGATGGCGATGCCGCGCGCGGCATTGCGCACCATGGGGCGCCCGACCAGGGCGTTGTAGGCCGCCTTGATGTGGCGCGAGCGCCCGAAAGCCGGCAGGGCGCCAGCCGGCGAAACGACATGGGGGCGACCGGCGAGCCTTGCAGCCCAATAGGCCAGCGCATTGATCGCGGTCCAGTGGTTCATGATGTGCACTACGTCGGCGTTGGACACTGCGCGGTAGACCCGGTGCAGGGCCGGCGCGGGCAGGTAGAAGCGATCCAGCAGGCTGTGCAGCACCACGGGCTCCAGGCCGGGGATACCTTCCAGGCGCCGATGGCCTCCGCCGATATCGGTGGTAAGGACGCTGACCTGTTCACCCAGCAGCGCGAGGTGTCGCGCCAGGCAGAAGGTGCGTTCCGCAGCACCGCCGCCGCGAGCGGCTTCGAGAGACGCGTTGACGAACAGGATTTTCAAGCTT
>VGIE01000008.1 GCA_016867955.1 Betaproteobacteria bacterium | reverse complement strand
GCGCATGAAAATGCGCGCTACATCGATCTCGGCCTTGGAACCGCCAAGCGCGGCGATCAGGGCCAGTCGGCCGTCTTCGGCCAGGCAGAGCAGCTCCCGGGCGACGTAGCTCCCGCCCACCATGTCAAGGATCACGTCGACGCCCTTGCCGGCGGTGGCCGCCTTGATCACCGCGACGAAATCCTCGGTCCGGTAGTTGATCGCGCGCTCGGCGCCCAGTGCCGTGCAGGCGGCGCACTTCTCGTCGCTGCCTGCAGTCGCGAAGACGCGGTGCCCCAGGGCACGGGCGATCTGGATCGCGGTTACGCCGATGCCCGAACTGCCGCCCTGCACCAGCAGCGTCTCGCCGGGGGCCAGCGCGGCGCGATCGAAGACGTTGCTCCAGACGGTGAAGAAGGTCTCGGGCAGCGAGGCCGCCTCGAGCATCGACAGGCCTCTGGGGACCGGCAGGCACTGAGCCGCGGGTGCGTTGCAGTACTCGGCATAGCCGCCGCCCTGCACGAGCGCGCACACCGAGTCGCCGATGCGCCAGCCTGCCGCGCCCTCGCCCAGCGCGACGATGTCGCCGGCGATCTCCAGTCCCGGCAGGTCGGAAGCCCCTGGTGGCGGCGCGTAGAGCCCGCGCCGCTGTGAGACGTCCGGGCGGTTGACGCCTGCGGCCGCCACCCGGATAAGCACCTCGCCGGCCCCGGGCTGCGGCAGCGGACGGGTGCAGGGCCTGAGCACGTCGGGCGCGCCCGCGGCGGCGATTTCAATGGCGTTCATGCTGGCGGGGAGCGGCATCGCGGCCTCGATTCTGTTACGGGTTGGGTCGCCCTGCGGACGGAACGCCGGATTTTACGCTGTGGCCGGAGTGCCGCCTCCCCGGCGTTTCGCCGACGCGCGGACCCGATGACGGGCGCCGCGCGGGCCAAAGTGGCAAGATGGCGGTATTGCCTAGCCTGACGGAGGTCTCCATGCTTTCCGTTCGATGCAAGCGGCCGGTCCCGGCAGCTTCTACCGCGATGCTGCTCGGCGTTTGCCTGTCCCTTGCCGCGGGCACCGCCGCCGCGGGGGCCGCCGGTCCCGGCATGCACACCGCCACGCAGGCGCCCGCGGCCTCGAAGCTCTTCCGGGTGCAGTCGGATGCGCGCGCGCCACGGCCGCGGCTGGATGTCGAGGCCATGCTCGGGGCGATGGTGCAGGTGAAGATGAAGGCGCTGGCCGGCGCGCGCTCCAGCGCCACCCTGGGTGCGCAGCGCAGCGGCAGCGGCGTGGTGATTGACGAGCGCGGCCATATCCTCACCATCGGCTATCTGGTCACCGAGGCTGACAGCATCGAAGTGGTCACCCACCGCAATCGCTCCGTGCCTGCCGTGCTCACCGCCTACGACCATGCCACGGGGTTCGGACTGCTGCGCGCGAGCGCACCGCTGGAGGTCGCGCCCATGGCCCTGGGCAGCTCTGATGCGCTGGCCCTGCGCGAGGCGGTGATGATCCTGCCGGCCGGGGGGCAGGAGGCGGCCAGCCTGGCGGCGGTGGTGGCGAAGCGTCAGTTCACCGGCAGCTGGGAGTACCTGCTCGATGCGGCCATTTTCACCGCGCCGCCGACGATGAATTGGGCCGGCGCGGCACTGGTCAATCGCGAAGGCAGGCTGGTGGGCGTCGGCTCGCTGCTGGTGCGAGATACCGTCGAGCCGGGGGTGCCGCTGCCCGGCAACATGTTCGTGCCCATCGACATCCTCAAGCCCATCCTCGCCGACCTGATCGGCAAGGGTCGCCGCGACGGCCCCGCGCCGCCTTGGATCGGCATCGCCAGCGAGGAGGGGCAGGGCCGGCTGTTCGTGGTACGCGTGTCCCGGGACGGCCCGTCGGAGCAGGCGGGCCTGCGCCCCGGGGACATCGTCATGGCCGTCGGCGCGGACGCCGTCGCGACGCAGGCGGAGTTCTACCGGCGCCTGTGGGCGGCGGGGCCGGCCGGCAGCGAGGTGAAGCTCAGGGTGCTGCAAGGGGCGACCGTGCGCGAGGTGGGCGTGCGTTCGATCAACCGGCTGGACTACTTCAGGGAAAGGCCCTCTCTGTGAACCATATCTATCTCCGCATGACCGACCCGCTTCGCCGTGGATTCCTCGGGCGGGCCGTGGCGCTGCTCGCCACCGCGCGCATGGGACTGGCTGGGGCCATCGTCGGCGCGGCGACGCAGGCAGGGGCGCAGTCGCTGCTCGCAACGCCCCGGCAGTCCAAGGGGCCGTTCTACCCCGTGGAACTGCCGGTGGACCGTGATGCCGACCTGATGCGCATCGGCATGGCGCCGCAGCTCGCGCAGGGCGAAATGACCCACTTGAGCGGCCGCGTTTTCGACGCCGCGGGCCGGTTGGCCGGCGGCGTGCGCGTGGAGATCTGGCAGTGCGATGCCAACGGCCGTTACCGCCATCCGGGCGATCGCGGAGCGACGCCGCGGGACGCGAACTTCCAGGGTTTCGGCGCGACCGTCACGGATGCCTCGGGGAACTATGCCTTCCGCACCATCAAGCCCGTGCCCTACCCCGGTCGCACGCCGCACATCCATTTCCGGCTGATCGGGACGAACCTGCCGGAGTTCGTCACGCAGATGTACATCGCCGGTCATCCGGGCAATGACGGCGACCTCCTCTTGAACAGCATTCGCAATCCGCGCGAACGCGGGGCGCTGCTGGTGCCGTTCCGGGAAATCAGGGGTGACTCCGGTCCCACCGAGTGGACGGCGGCCTTCGACATCGTCCTGCCGGTGCGGCTGGCGGCCTGAGCGGGCGGGCGCTGCTCAGCACATGTTTCACGACCGACGGGCGGATGCCTTCCCTCGCACGGGTACAGGTCCTGACCGCAATTGCCTGAGGGGCGCCTAATCGTCCCGGGGCACCGGCCGCGGCTTGCGGTCCTCGCCGGTCGCCACGAAGGTCAGTCTGGCCTCGGTGACCTTCACTGTCTCGATGTCGTTCGGGTTGCGCTGCGCGTACACGTCCACGTTGATGGTGATGGATGTGGTGCCCACGCGCACGATGTCGGCGTAGAAGGACACCAGGTCGCCGACATAGACCGGCTGCTTGAACTGGAACGAGTTCACCGCCACCGTCGCCACGCGCCCACGCGCACGCCGCGCAGCGACCACGCCGGCCGCGATGTCGACCTGCGACATCACCCAGCCACCAAAGATGTCGCCCTGCTGGTTGCAGTCGGCCGGGCGCGGCACCACACGCAGCACCGGCTCGCGATTTTCGGGGAGCTTGATCGGGTTCATGCCGGCCAAACTATCATGAAGCCGGTGTTCGACCAAGCCGGCCGCCGCACCGATGCAGGCCGAGGGGTGAGGGTCTCAAAGGTAGGCCAGCAGGCGCCCGCAGCTGATCACCCCGACCCATATCAACAAAGAGGCGGCGGCGCTGAGGCGCGCGCCGGGCGGGGCGGCACGGCAGGTGTCCCAGTCCGCCGCGCGCGCGAACGGCCCGCGGTGGAATGCGATCGCGTTCAGCCCGGCGAAAATGATCAGGACCATCTTGAGCCGGAACGCCGGGTTGTCGATGAAGTCGCCGGCATGCGCAATGAACATCAGCAGGCCGCTGGGAACGATGAGCAGCAGCGCTCCCAGCGTCCAGGGCAGCAGGTGGCGCGCCAGCGCGCGTACCGACAGAGACTTCGACACGCCGAGCACCCGCAGGTCCAGCATGGCCACCGAGCCGACCAGCGTCACGAATCCGGTGATGTGCACGATCTCGACGATCGGGTACAGCCAGAGCGACTGGCGCATGCTTACTGCCAGTGCCAGCGTCTCGATGCCCTGGGCGGGGGTCAAGCGCATTCCTCCGATGTCAGCATATGCTCCACTCTGGTACCATTGGTAATCACTTACGCAAGAAAATGTCAGCGTAACTCGACCGTCTTGCCGCCGGCGATGATGCGCTCGGCGCGCAGTTCCTCAGGCTTGCTGCGGTTCGGGTAGCCGACAACGGTCACCGTGGCACCGGCCTTGAGGAGTGCGGGCGGCAGGCCGCGGTTCTCCATGCGCGAGGGCGGCGCCAGGATCACCGACCATGTCTTGCCCGGCACTTCCAGCCGGATGTGGCCGTGCGGGTGCTCGTAGCCGGAATCGCGGACGGTGCCGGTGAGGGTCAGGACCTTGGACGAATCGTACTCGCTCCAGCCATGGTGGGCGTGCGCGGCGGGCGCAACCGCCAGCGCGGCCAGCAGCGTGAGGGTGACGGCAGCAGTTCTCATGAATCCTCCCGGGGTAATGTCAATGGCAGCAGGCTCAACCGCGGCGGGCCGCTGCCGAATAATGCATCGGCCCGCCGCGAAAGGGTGCGAAGCCGGTGCCGAAGATGAGCCCGGCATCGGCGAGGTCGGCGTCGGCGACGATGCCTTCGGCGACGACGGCAGTGGCCTCTTTCAGGTAGGGCGTGACGAGGCGCTCAAGCATTTCCGGCGTCACGCCCGCAGCGGTGCCCTTTTGTGCGCGGCCGTCCACCCAGCGATAAAAGCCCTGGCCGGATTTCTTGCCGAGCTGGCCGGCGTCGAACAGGGCCTTCAGCCGTTTCGGCGGCTCGGCCCCGCCCCCAAGTTCACGGCCCACGGCCATGCAGATGTCCAGCCCGACCACGTCGGCAAGTTCGATCGGGCCCATGGGCATACCGAAGGCGGTCATTGCCGCGTCCAGCGCCTCCGGCGCAATGCCTTCGTCGACCATGCGAAAAGCCTGCTGCATGTAAGGACCCAGCACGCGGTTCACCAGGAAGCCCGGCGAATCCTTCACGTGCAAGGGCAGCTTGTCGATCTGGCGCACGAACGCGGCGGCCTTGTCGGCAATCGCCGCATCGGTGCGGCTGCCGGACACCACTTCCACCAGCTGCATCTGCGCCACCGGGTTGAAGAAGTGGATGCCCACCAGTCGTTCCGGGTTGGCGAAGTTGGCGCCGATGTCCGCGAGTTTGAGGCTGGAGGTATTGCTGGCAAGCACCGCGCCGGGCTTGGCAATGCTCTCGAGCCTGGCGAACAGCGCGCGCTTGGCCTCGAGGTTCTCAAAGATGGCCTCGATGACGACATCGGCGTGGCGCGCGCCTTCGCCGCCGACGTCGGGGATGAGCCGGTCGGTGGCGTCGCGAATCCGCATCTTGTCGCGCAGGCGGCGCTTGAAGAGTTCGCCCGCGCGTTTCATGGCCGGCACGAGCCGCTCGGCGTTCTGGTCCTGCAGCGTCACGGTGAGGCCGCGCAGCGCGCACCAGGCGGCTATATCACCGCCCATGACGCCGGCGCCGACCACATGCACGTGGGCTGCCTCGAACTTCGCTGCCTTGCCGAGCGCCTTCATGCGCTCCTGCAGGAAGAACACGCGGATCAGGTTGCCGGCGGTGGGCAGGGAAAGCAGGTGGACGATGGAGGCCGGGTCGTCATCGGGTATGGCGAACGGGTCGCCGTTGAACTTCGACCAGGCGCGCAGGATGGCGTAGGGAGCGGGGTAGTGGTCGCGGCTGGCGCGCTTGGCGACCTGTTTCTTGGCCTGGCTCGCGATGAAGCCGCGCAGCAGCGTCGAATTCATCAGGCTGGCCACGAACGGCAGCCGGCGCGGCGGCGGCGCCTCGAGCGCCACCCTGCGCGCGGTGTTCATCATGATTCGCGGCGGCACCGCCTGGTCTGCAAGACCCATGCGCTTGGCGCGGCGTGCATCCACGGCGCGCCCGGTCAGCATCATGTCCAGCGCCTCGGGCGGCGCGACGTAGCGCGACAGCCGCATTACGCCGCCCATCAGCGGCCAGATGCCCAGCATCACCTCGGGCAGCGCCATGCGCGTGCCCGGCTGGTCCACGGCGACGCGGTAGCGGCAGGCGAGCGCCAGCTCCAGCCCGCCGCCCATGCAGAAACCGCTGATCAGCGCCACGCTGGGGAAGGGCAGCGCCTCCAGCTTGTTGAACGGGTCCCAGCCGCGCCGGATCATGCGCTTGGCATCCTCGGCCGTCTTCACGTCCAGGAACTCCTCGATGTCGGCACCGGCGATGAAGCCCGACGCCTTGCCCGAGCGGATGACGAGGGCGGGCGGCTGCATGCCCTTGATCTCGTCGAGGGCGCGGTCGAGTTCGGCCAGCACTTCGGTCGACAGGGTGTTGGTGGAGGCACCGGCGCGGTCGATGATGAGCCAGGCGATGTTGTCGGCATCGGTTTCGATGCGCCAGTGTTTGTAGGTTTCAGCCATGTCCTATCTCCTCGAAACGGTTTCGCCTTTCGGCGAGTTACTCTCTTTTGCTTGTGCAAGAGAGAGTAACCAGAGAAAAGCACACCCCATACCCCGGTCGCCTGCGGCGACTTCCCTGCGCTGCTCGCGACCCTTGGCGGCTGCGGAACTCGCAGGCCGCTGGCGCGGCCCGCTTAGACAGTCCTCGCCGACTGCCCCAAGCGTCGCTCCGCTGCTCGGCGGCGCATCAGGGGCCCCGGAAAAGCCGCCACAGAACAGTCATCGCAGTCAGTATTTTCGACATACAGGAGCATGCTGCCTATATCATTACCCAAATGTGGCAGTATTTTCCTTCGGAGGATGGGTGCTGGGCCCCGTTGGGGACGCCGAGAAGCGCAGGCAGCGCTGGGGTTTCGGCGAGGACTGTCTGAGCCCTCGAAGAGGGCGAGTCCCGCAGCCGCCAGCGCTGACGAGCATCGCAGGGGAGTTTCAGCGCGCAGCGCTGGAACCGTCACCTCCGGGGTCGCCTTTTCTTTGGTGACTTTCTTTTGGCGAAGCAAAAGAAAGTCACTCGCCATCAGGCGAAACCTGACCACCACAAACGCCTCGCTCGTCATCGGACGAAGAGGTTTTCGGCCCTGTGTGCAGATCGGCATCACAACGCCTCCACCAGCATCGCCCCACCCAATCCTCCGCCGATGCAGATCGCCGCCATGCCGCGCCGGCCGCCGGTGCGCTTCAATGCATGCAGCAAGTGAAGCACGATGCGCGTGCCCGAGGCGCCGACCGGATGGCCAAGCGCAATGGCGCCGCCGTCGATGTTGAGTTTTTCCGGGTCGATCTCGCCCAGCGCGGCATCCAGCCCGAGTTCGCCGCGGCAGTAGTCGTCGCTCTTCCAGGCCGCCAGGCAGCCCAGCACCTGCGCCGCGAAGGCCTCGTTGATCTCCCAGAGGTCGAGGTCGTTCAGCTTCAGACCATGGCGCTTGAGGATGGGCGTGGCCGCATGCACGGGCCCCAGCCCCATCTGCGCCGGGTCGAGCCCCGCCCATTGCGAGTCGAGGATGCGGCCGATGGGCTTGAGGCCGTGGCGTTTCACGGCTTCCTCCGTCGCCAGCACCGTCCAGACGCCGCCGTCGGTGATCTGCGAGGAATTGCCGGCCGTGACATTGCCGTACTTGCGGTCGAAGAAGGGCTTGAGCTTAGCCAGGTTATCGGCCGTGGAGTCTTCCCGCACGCCATCGTCGGCGCTGTAGAGCTTTCCCTTGGCGTCATAGACCGGCACGATCTCCGCGTGCAGGCCGTCATGCGCATCGTTCAGCCAGCTCGCTTTCTGCGCGCGTGTGACGCGCTGGTGGCTGCGGGCAGAATAGTCGTCCATCTGCCGGCGGTTGATGCCGAAGCGATGCGCCAGGTTCTCCGCCGTCTGGCCCATGAGCAGGCCGCAGTAGGGGTCGGTGAGGCCGCGCATGATGCCGATGATCGGGGAGAGCACGTGTTTCAGCGGCAGCCGCGCGAACAATGCGAGGCGCTGCCCCATGCTGCGCGCCGCCGCCATGTCGGAGAACCAGTTCACCGTGGTGTCGTCGTACTGCAGCGGCGCTCGCGACAGCGCATCGACGCCGCCGGCAAGCACCAGTTGCGAGCGCCCGGCCAGCATGTTGGCCATGGCCGAGTCGATCGACTGCATTCCCGAGGCGCAGTTGCGCATCACCGTCCAGCCGGACACCTTCATGCCGCACCCCATGCGCAGCGCGGCGACGCGCCCGATATTGACCTCATCGACCGAAGGGGCGGCGCAGCCGAGGACGACTTCGTCGAGCTCCGTCGGCGCGAAGGGCTGGCGCGCCAGCAGCACCTTGCCCGCCGCGCTAACGAGGTCGCCGGCCGAGAACGGCCCGGGCCGGTTGCGTGATTTCAGGAACGGCGTCCGCGCGCCGTCGATGATGTAGATCGCCTGCTGCATTGCTCTCCCCCCGTTGGTCCTGCGCGGGAACCGCTGACGGTTCCCTTTGTGCCGATGGCTATGCGGTCACGGACCTGCGAAACCCGCTGGCCGAGTGGCTCCTTCGCGCTGTTCACGATCGATCCGCATGCAATGTGCCGCTACTTCCGGTGCTGCCTTAGGCGGCTGCGCGCTGCGGTGTGTCTGGGCGCTGCGCCTGCGCGCGCACTGCGGCCGCTTCGGCCGCGCCCATGTCCTGCGGAAAGTGGTCGACGCGCACCACCTCGTCGCGCAGCTGTGCGGTGCGCGCCAGCTGCGCCGCGTCGTCGGCGCTGATGACGCCGGCGCTGTGCGCGGCCTCGATCAATGCGCTGCCGGCGAGCCCTGTCAGCCTCCCGCTCTTCTGCGCGGCGCGTATCCTTGCCTCGATGGCCTCCGACCGCAGGGTGGCGTCGAGCGCGGCCTCCAGCGTGGCGAGGGCATCGCCCTCCGCGCGCGACAGGTACATGCCTGCGGTCAGGCGGTCGCGCTGCGCCGAGGGCTGGATCAGCACGCGCGTGATTTCGTGTCCCAGCGCATCCGACGGCGGTTCGAAATGCATGCCGAGCGGGAACAGCACGCGCCTGAGGCCCCAGCCGAGGAACGCGCCAGGGTAGTTGGCGAACACGCCGTCGAACGCGGCCCTGATCCGGGCGAGGGCGTCCTGGAGCGCCCAGTGGACGAAGGGCAGGTCATCCTGCGGACGACCATCGTCCTCGAAGCGCTTCAGCACGCAGCAGGCAAGGTACATCTGGGACAGCACGTCGCCCAGCCGCGCCGAGAGCTTCTCGTGGCGCTTCAGCGAGCCGCCTAACACCAGCATCGAAGCATCCGAAAGAAAGGCGAAGGCTGCGGAGCAGCGCGTGAGCTGGCGGTAATAACGGCGCAGTTCCGGGGCGGCGTCCCCGGGTGCGCCGGCAAACAGCGACCCGGTCAGTCCCATGACAAAGGCGCGCGCCTTGTTGGCCAGCGCAAAGCGCACGTGGCCCCACAGCGCCGCGTCGAAGTCCACCGATGCCCTGGTATGGTCCGTCTCCTGCGTGGCGCGCATCTCGGCCAGCACATGAGGATGGCAGCGAATGGCGCCCTGGCCGAAGATGATCAGGCTGCGCGTGAGTATGTTGGCGCCTTCCACGGTGATGGCGATCGGCAGCTGCTGGTAGGCGCGGCCCATGAAGTTGTTGGGCCCGAGGCAGATGCCCTTGCCGCCCAGCACGTCCATGGCGTCGTTGACGACCGCGCGGCCACGCTCGGTGAGGTGGTACTTGACGATCGCGGACACCACCGAGGGCTTTTCGCCGAGGTCGATGGCGCCGGCGGTCATCTTGCGCGCGGCATCCATCAAGTAGAGGTTGCCGCCGATGCGCGTCATCGCTTCCTCGATGCCCTCGAACTTGCCGATGGGTGTCTTGAACTGGCTGCGCACGCGCGCGTAGGCGCCTACGGCGCGCGCGGCGAGCTCGGTGTAGCCGACGGCCGAGGAAGGCAGCGAGATCGAGCGGCCGGCGGCCAGGCACTCCATCAGCATGCGCCAGCCCTGGCCGGCCATGGCCGGGCCGCCGATGATCCAGTCGAGGGGCATGAACACGTCGGTGCCCCAGTTCGGCCCGTTCTGGAATACCGCGTCAAGCGGATTGTGGCGGCGGCCGATGTTGACGCCGGGCGTCTGCGTGGGCACCAGCGCACAGGTGATGCCGAGGTCCTCCTCGCCGCCCAGAAGGCGCTCGGGATCGCGCAGGCGGAACGCCAGGCCGAGCAGCGTCGATACCGGTCCCAGCGTGATGTAGCGCTTTTCCCAGGTGACGCGCATGCCGAGCACTTCGCGTCCCTCCCACAGGCCCTTGCACACCACGCCGACATCGGGGATGGCCGCGGCGTCCGACCCGGCGGAGGGATTGGTCAGGCCGAAGCAGGGAATTTCGAGGCCGCGGGCCAGGCGCGGCAGGTAATGGTTCTTCTGTGCCTCGGTGCCGTAGTGCAGCAGCAGTTCCGCGGGCCCGAGCGAATTGGGCACCATTACCGAAACGCAGGTGGCGCTGCAGCGGCTGGCGAGCTTGGTCACCACCTGCGAATGCATGAACGCGGAAAACTGCCTGCCGCCGTACTGCTTCGGGATGATCATGCCGAGGAAGCCCTTGTCCTTGATGAACTGCCACACACGCGGCGGCAGGTCGTGGTGGACGTGGGTGGTTTCCCAATCATTGGAGATGCGGCACAGTTCCTCGGTCTCGTTGTCGAGGAAGGCCTGTTCCTCGGCAGTGAGTTTCGGTTCCGGAAGGTCGAGCAGTCGCCTCCAGTCCGGGCGGCCGGAGAAGAGCTCGCCTTCCCACCACACCGTGCCGGCGTCGATGGCTTCCCTTTCCGTTTGCGACATGGCCGGCAGGATGCGGCGGAACCAGGCGAGCAATGCGTCGCTGATCAGGGCGCGTCGCAGCGGCGGCAGGTTGAGGATGACCGCCACGATGAGGAACACCGCATCGATCGCCAGCATCCAGCCGGCATGGCCGCTGGCAACGGTGAACCGGTAGAGGCCGTAGGCCGTGATTACCGTCCACATCCATCCGGAGGCGCGCAGGTAGGCGAGCGCCAGCGCCGCCAAGAGGCAAACGATCAGGAAAGCAAGCATGTCGGTTACTCCTTCGTTGATGGGTATGGCGGCGCTCAGGCCGCCTTGCGTTCGGCGTTTCGATCGTCGCGGCGGCCGTTCGCCGGGGCGTTGGCGCCCGCGCCGCGCTCACCCGCCTCGGGCAGCGGCGCGGTGAGGCCGGCCACCAGGAAGGGCACGATCCGCTTCATCACGCTCTCGGGGTGTTCGGACTGGCGCACTTCATAGCTGGCGCTGAGCTGCACGGCGTCCGTGCCGGCGATGACGTAGGACATCGCGCCCAGCGTGAAGTGCATGCGCCAGGCGAGCTCCTTCTCCGGCACCTGCGGCAGCGCGCGCGTCAGGGCGGCCTTGAAGCGCTCCACAACTTCCACGTACTCGGCCTCGAGCAGCTCGCGCATGGCCTGGCGCGACTCGGTGTGCGCGCGGCCCAGCAGGCGAATGAAACGGTGGCCGCTGCCTGCGCCCCTGTCGCGCTGCGTGCTTCCGCCACGCGCCGCGGGCCGGCGGTCCATGCTCATGCGCAGCACCGGCCCGAAGAAAGCTTCGATGATGCGCTCGGGAGGCAATGGGCCGCCGCGTGCGGCGCGTTCGAGTGCGGCGAGCTCGTTCAGTCGCTCGGCATTGAGGGGCGCGAGACGCCGTTCGAACACCGCACGGATCAGTCCGGCCTTGGAGCCGAAGTGGTAATTGACCGCAGCCAGGTTCACGCCGGCCTCGGCCGTCAGCGCGCGCAGGCTCGCGCGCTCGAAGCCGTGCTCGGCAAACAGCACCTCGGCGGCGTTGAGGATGCGCTCGCGCGTGTTGACGTTGACGATGTCGCGGGTTTTCGGGGCTGTTTTCATGGCAAGGCGGTTTCCGGTCGCGGACCGGGGGCAGGTTCGGCACCCGCTCCCCGGCCGGGAATTTCAAACGAGCGTTTGAATCATACGTTTTGGCGGGGACTTGTCAAGCCCTGGCATGCACCGAAGGGGAGCGGGCTGGCGACCGCGGCCGCCGCCCAGGCAGGCCGGAAGGCCCACCGGGGTTTTGGCGGATAATGGCTGCCCGCATCCCCGCAAGCTGCCCTCCCTCCCAGGCGGTGGCGAGTCGGCGGCGGTCGGGGAGCCCGCTGCTTTGCACGTTGTCCACTGACGCGTGCTTCGGGTGCTCCCGCAGCGACGAGGCAGGCAGGAATCCCATGGCTCAAGATCACCGACACGCGTCACGCCCTGCCGCAGAACTCTCCGGGCGCGCCAACCGCCGCCGCGAGTGGGGGCGCGTCATCGGCCTGCTGCCCTACCTGTGGGAGTACAAGGGGCGGGTGCTGCTGGCCATGGTGTTCCTGGTTTCCGCCAAGCTGGCCAATGTCGGCGTGCCGCTGATCATGAAGGATGTCGTCGATTCGCTCGATTCGGCGACCGCGGTGCTGGTGCTGCCGCTGGCCCTGCTGGCCGCCTACGGCTTGCTGCGCTTCTCGACCACGCTGTTCGCGGAGCTGCGCGACATCGTGTTCGTGCGCGTGACGCAGCGCTCCATCCGCCGCGTGGCGCTGTCGGTGTTCCGCCACATGCACAGCCTGAGCCTCAGGTTCCACCTCGAGCGCCATACCGGCGGCGTGTCGCGCGACATCGAACGGGGTACGCGCGGCATTTCCACGCTGCTTTCCTACATGCTGTTTTCCATCTTTCCGGTCATCCTCGAGTTCTCGCTGGTGGCGGTGATCCTCCTGAAGCGCTTCGACTGGCGCTTCCCGGCGGTGACCTTCGCAGCGGTGGCCGTCTACATCGCCTTCACCATCTGGGTCACCGAGTGGCGAACCGACCACCGCCGCAAGGCCAACGAACTGGACTCGCGCGCCAATACCCGCGCCATCGACAGCCTGCTCAACTACGAGACGGTGAAGTACTTCAACAACGAGGAGTTCGAGGCGAAGCGCTACGACGAGAGCCTGCAACGCTATGAAGCGGCGGCAGTCAGGTCGGAGGCC
Organism: Betaproteobacteria bacterium; assembly: GCA_016867955.1. Lineage (GTDB taxonomy): Bacteria > Pseudomonadota > Gammaproteobacteria > Burkholderiales > SG8-39 > CAIYPG01. The sequence goes on along the minus strand of VGIE01000008.1, from coordinate 5,063 downwards.
TCGCTCGGGCTGCTCAACATCGGCCAGAGCCTGATCATCGCCGCCGCCGTCAGCATCCTGATGTTCCTGGCTGCCGAGGGCGTGGTGTCCAAGGCGCTGACGCTGGGGGACCTCGTGCTCGTCAATGCGCTGCTGATCCAGCTCTACATTCCGCTCAACTTCCTCGGCATGGTGTATCGGGAGATCAAGCAGTCGCTGAGCGACATGGACCGCATGTTCCGCCTGCTCGAGCAGAACCGGGAGATCGAGGACCGGCCGGGCGCGCGGCCGCTGCTGCCCGGGCCGCAGGCCATCCGCTTCGAGCAAGTGAACTTCCACTACGACGCCAACCGGCAGATCCTGTTCGACGTGAGCTTCGACATCCCCGCGGGGCACAAGGTCGCCGTGGTCGGCCATTCCGGGGCGGGCAAGTCGACGTTTGCGCGCCTGCTGTACCGCTTCTACGACGTGTCCGGCGGCAGGGTATGCATCAACGACACGGACATCCGCGACCTGCAGCAGTCAAGCCTGCGCGCCGCCATCGGCATCGTGCCGCAGGACACCGTGCTGTTCAACGACACGATCTACTACAACATCCACTACGGCCGGCCGGACGCCACGCGCGACGAGGTGATCGAGGCGGCGCGCGCGGCGCACATCCACGAGTTTATCGATTCGCTGCCTGACAAGTACGAGGCGCGCGTAGGCGAGCGCGGGCTGAAGCTCTCCGGCGGCGAGAAGCAGCGCGTGGCCATCGCGCGCGCGATCCTGAAGAATCCCTCCATCCTCATCTTCGACGAGGCGACCTCGGCGCTCGACTCCGAAACCGAGAAGGCGATCCAGGCCGAGCTCGAGCGCATTGCGCAGGGGCGCACCACGCTCATCATCGCGCACCGGCTGTCGACGGTGATGGATGCCGACCAGATCCTGGTGCTGGACGGCGGCCGCATCGTGGAGCGTGGAATGCATCGCGCGCTGCTGGCCGCCGCCGGCGTCTACGCGCAGATGTGGGCGCTGCAGCAGCAGGAGGCGGATACCGGGACGGGGCCGTCGTTGCCCGCACCTGTGCCGGTGCCGGCCTAGCCGCGAGGGCGCGGCTGGCTCTGGTTTCGGATGAGAATCGAGTCCTTATACCCTAATTTCCTTGTAACTTATTTTATTTGTCTATAGACTGCGGCGTGACTTTGCCTAATGATGTTGGCATTTTGACCAACCGGATGATTACAGGAATGCTGCGCCAGGCCATCGCTGGGTGCGTCGCACTGGCGGCGGCGTTGACGCAGCCGGCTTTTGCCAGCGGCGCGTCGCCCTCGCCCCTCGAGCTGAAATCCTCGGCTGCGCTGGTTCTCGACGAGGAAACCGGGCAGGTGCTGTACGGCAAGAACACCGAATCCGTCCTGCCGATTGCCTCCATTACCAAGCTCATGACCGCCATGGTGGTGCTGGACGCCAACCTCGATCTGAACGAGCAGATCCAAGTCAGCGTCGAGGATATCGATACCCTCAAGGGCACGCAATCGCGCCTGCGCGTGGGCACCACGTTGACGCGCGGTGAGATGCTGCGCCTGGCGCTAATGGCGTCCGAGAACCGCGCAGCCTCCGCTCTCGGGCGCCACTATCCGGGCGGGTTGGACGCCTTCGTCAGCGCCATGAATCTCAAGTCAAGGCTGCTGGGGCTGCAGGGCACCCGCTACGCCGACCCCACGGGGCTTTCGTCGAACAATGTGTCGACGGCCGAAGACCTTGGCAGGCTGGTACGCGCCGCGCACCGCTACGAGCTCATCCGGGAGTTCTCCACTGCCAACGCGTTCGCAGTCAACATCGGCGGTCGTCCGGCAGCGTTCCGCAACACCAACCGCCTCTTAGCAAGCCGCGACTGGGATATCGGCCTGTCCAAGACCGGTTTCATCAACGAGGCGGGGCGCTGCCTGGTCATGTACGCCAGGCTTTCCGGCCGTGCGGTGGTGATCGTCCTGCTCGACTCCTGGGGCAAGTACTCGCGGATTGGCGATGCCGCCCGCATTCGCAAGTGGTTGGAAGTGGCCGACGGGTCCGAGGCGGTGCGCCAGCGCGCGCCCGCCGCTCGCGCCAGTCGTAAGGGCAGCACGCACAAGGTGACGGCGCGAGCGCGCAAGTCTTCTGGAACGTCGGCGGCCGTGTCCGTGCGGCGGTCCCGGGCGGGCTGATCGCTGCACCTGATGCCCGAGCGGCGCGCCCTGCCATTGAGAAGGCGATTGTGATGACGATGGCGATGCCGAGGATGCGGTGAGGCGGACGTGACGGCGCTGCGACAAGTCCGTCCCGAGGAACTGCCGGTTGCCCCGCTGCGGTGCTATTCCTTTCTCGACGCCGACTGCGGGTTCCGGCAAGACGTCCGCGCCGGCCTGTCGATGCGGCACAAGCTGGCCCCGCCGCGGTGGTCCTTCGATGCCAGGGGCCTGCGCCTGTATGCGGCGTTGACCGAGTCCCCCGAGTTCTACGCGGCGCGCGCCGAATTGGCCATATTGCAGGCGCACGCGGCGGAGGCCTGCGAGTATGTCGGGCCCGACGCGCAGCTCATCGGCATGGGTGCCGGCGGCCTGCTCGCCATCCACCAGCTGATCCAGCAGTTGCGCCCCGCCTTGTACCTTCAGATGGACGTTGACGCCGTGGCCGTGGACGTGGTGACGACGGCGCTGGCCGAGGTCTTTCCGCGGCTCAACATGGCGGGCCTCGTCGCCGACGCGACGCGCACGCTTGTGCTGCCCGGGTTCGTCGGGTTGCCGGTGCGGCGCAAGGCCGTGCTGCTGCCGGGCTGGACAGTGGGCAGCATGACGGAGGACGAGCTGTTTGCGACGCTGCAGCAGGCCCGGCGCATGGCGGGCACGGGCGGCGTTCTCATCGCCGGCGTCGGGCTGAAGAAGCTGCGCAAGGTGCTCGATGCCTCGTGCAATGACGCCGCGGGGGCGATGGCGGCATTCAACGCGCATGTGCTGGAGCGCATCAACAGCGACCTCGACGGCGACTTCCGGCTGGAGCGCTTCCGCCATCTGGCGTTCTACGACGAGGTGAAGGGCCGGGTGGAGATGTTCATGGAGAGCCAGGTGGCGCAGGTGGCGCATGCCGGGGGCCAGCGCTATGATTTCGAGGCGGGAGAGGCCGTGCTCACCGGCATCATGTGCAAGTACAGCAACGAGGAGTTCCTGTCGCTGGCCAGCGAGGCGGGGTTCACGCCGCAGAAGCAATGGAGCGACGAGGCGCGGTTGTTCAGCGTGCACGGCATGACGGTGACCTAGTTTCGGGAAAACCGAGAAAGGGCTCGCGGATTGCCCTGCGCAACGCAGGCCTGACGTGGCCCGCGGCGTGTATCACGGCGCAATGCGATTGCAGGTATCCTTCCGCCGGGACGGGACTGCCGCAGGAGCGCAGGCAGGCCACAAGGTGCCGGCCAATTCACGGGAGGAGACATCCATGAAGTCAATCAACAATACCCATCCGCGGCCTGGGGCTGCGCGCGCGCGCAGCCTGCGCCTGGCGGCATTGTTGGTTGCGGCGGGATTGTGCAGCGCGGAGGCGCTCGCACAGGCCAGGCCCGCCGCGCAGGCGGAGCTCGAGGCGCTGGTTGCCGCCGCCAAGGCGGAAGGATCCTTCGTCTGGTATTCAGCGCCGCCCGAGGGGCTGGCCAAGCGAGTGAGCGACGCCTTCACGGCCAAGTACGGCATCCGGGCGCAGTTCGTGCGCCTGCAGACCGTGCCGCAGCGCATCCGGTACTCGGCCGAGGCCGAGGCGAACAATTTCGCCGCCGACCTGCTGGTGCTGGCCGGCGGCACCAACGCGCAGTACGCCGAAGCCGGCATCAAGAGGGGCTGGATGGAGGCGGTGTCCACGGCCAACCTGCCCGTGGTGAGAGGCGGTGAGTTCCCGGCCAAGTACCTCACCGGCCCGACGGCCATCGTGCAGATCAGCCCGTGGCAGATCACCTACAACACCGACAAGGTGAAGGGCGCCGACATACCGAAAGACTGGGCGGACCTTGCCAACCCGAAGTGGAAGGGCCAGCTGATCATGTCCGGGGTCGGTGCCGGCGACATCTACGCCGAGTTCTGGGCCATGCTGCTCAGAAAATACGGGGAAGGCTATGTGACCGCGCTGCGCGACTCCAACCCGCGCCGGGCGACCGGCGGCGGCGTGCCTGCCGCGCAGGCGCTGAGCGCCGGCGAGGGCGCGATCCAGATTCCGAATATCACCTCTGTGACCATGCCGCTGATGGCCAAGGGCGCGCCGATCGCGGCGCTGACCCCCGACTACACCACCGGCGTGGAGCAGCATGTCGCGCTCACGGCGCGCGCCAAGTCAAAGAGCCCCAATGCCGCGCGCCTGTTCGCCAACTACCTCATGTCAGCCGAGGGCAATGCGGTGCTGAACGCGGGGCAGGGCATCGGCAACATGTACGAGCAGGCGCGCATGCCGAAGGATTACCAGACACCCAATCCGGATGCCGTGAATCAGGCGCCCGCCCTCACCAAGCTGGTGGGTTTCTAGAAAGGAGCGAAATCCGGTGAATGCCCTCAGCGCAGCCGCGCAGCAGGACGCGGGCGCCGTGTCGCCAGCCATCCCCATCCGCTTCAGCCATGTGGCCTTCACGGTGTCGAGGGATATGCTCTCCGGCGCCAATCTGCAGCGCGTGATTCGCTTCTTCTCCGAGGTGTTCGGCTTCATCGAGCGCCCGCAATACACCAAGGATGGCGAGATGCTGGTAATGATGGCCGGCACCGTGGACCAGTTCGTGGTGCTGTTCGGCCATGACACGCCGGCGACTGCCAACATCGAGCGGGACCACTTTGGAATCAACGTCAATTCGCTGGCGGAATTGCAGGAGTTCCTGCGCCGCGCCAAGGTGTTTGCCAGATCGAACCCCGATGTGGAGATCACCGACTACGCGGTGAGCGAACCGCGCGTGGACGTGCTGCCGCACAAGCTGCACCGCTTCTACGTGCGCTTTGTCACGCCCTGCCCCCTGGAAGTGCAGTACTACGAGAAGATCTGAACCCATGGCTGCAGTCGCTGACAACCTTCCGGTTGCCGACGCCATCCTCGAGCGCTTT